>DASUBD010000362.1:0-5313 GCA_035763445.1 Candidatus Angelobacter sp. | reverse complement strand
AGCGGTGAATTGCCTGACTCTCGTCGAGATGGGTTTTGTCCCTGTCTTTGGCGCACCTAGCTGAATGGTTCCTCCAGTGAAGCCGCCCTGGCTTCTGGATACCCAAGAGACGCGACCGCCGGGGTCCCGCGGTAGATGCGGTTCAGCATGCGAAAGATACGTGTGCCCACTGAAAAAAAAACCTTACCGCTGATTAACACTGATTCCACTGATTTCAAAGAGAATAAGTCAAGCTTTTAGACTTAAGCCCCTTTACCAAGAGCAAAGGCATTTACCGCAACGGGCGCAATGGTGGCAATGGGTCAGAAGACCTAAACCAAATACATAGATGGTTCGACTACGCTGTCCGTCGCAAAACTCCGTCCAACTCCGCTCACCATGACAATTTGAAATGAAACAGAACTTTTATGAACGGTAGAGATGAGGGCCGGGCAAACTGAGCGTGCAAATAGGGCGCGTTTAAGGGCCTGCTCTTGAATCGCTAGATCCGAAGCAGAGGAGCTTACCTACACACAGCCGAGGGCGCATCCGCCCCGGCAACGCGAAAAGCCGCGCGTGCCAGGGGCCCGGCGGCTGTGCCACACGATTCTGGTGAGTGCCGACAGTGTGGACGGGGCTATAGCAACTCTCGTTTTGTGTAGACGAAAAAGTTTAGGAACAAACTTCAAAGGCCACCTTACGGGGTGGCTTTTTTCATTTGTGGAGAAAAACGGTGACCAAAGAAGAAATGATCAGCTTGATGAAGAAGCTCGCCGCAGAACAGGGCGAAGCGCCAACCTTAATGAAGTTTCTGGAAGCGGGCAAGTTTACGACTCGCGCCTTCAGAAAACAGTTTGCCACTTATAACGATGCCCTGGAACAGGCAGGATTGAAACGGCAGGGAGCGGGACATCCGGTGCCGATGAAGATCCTGTTTGAAGACTGGGCCAGAGTGGTGAGGAAGATTGGAAAGATCCCGACGGTTGCCGAATATGACCGATTGGGGAAACACTGCGCCAAACCTTTCCAACTGAGGTTTGGAGGATGGCCGCAGGTGCCGACCGCGCTGCAGGTTTTTGCCGAGAAAGAAAGGCTGGCTGAAGAGTGGAAGGACGTTATGGAGGTGGTGCGCGCGCACCAGGAGCGGACACTGGGGGTGGCATTGACCTCCGAGACGCGAGAGGCGTGGAGTTCCAGGACAGGCGTTCTGGAGGACCGGCCCATCTACGGGCCGCCGCTGGTTCCGCCGGCGCTGGCGCATGCTCCGACGAACGAGATGGGAGTGGTCTTCTTGTTTGGCATGCTGGCGGAACGGCTGAAATTTGTGGTGACACGGCTGCAAAGCGATTTTCCTGATTGCGAGGCGATGCGCGAGATGGAGCCTGGAGTGTGGCAGAGATTGAGAATTGAGTTTGAATATGAGAGCCGCAATTTTCTTAAACACATGCATCCGCCCACGGGTTGCGATCTGATTGTGTGCTGGGTGCATAACTGGCGGGAGTGTCCGCTGCCGGTGCTGGAGTTGAAGAGGGAGGTGCAGAAGGGCTTACAAACAAGCCATTAGCCGTTAGCCATCAGCCCTTAGCCAAAACCATCCCACCGCAAAGGGCGCGAAGGTCGCAACAGAGACCCGGTTAACCCTACGGAGAAGAAGGGCTGGTCGAGAGTGTTGGGGTACCCGGCAAAGACGCAGTGCGCCGTCATCGCCGACATCGAAACCCAAAACCTTTGAAACACGGAGGAACGGAGGACGCGGAGGGGATGAATCGTCGACATCACCCGATCACGGCTATCCCTCTGTGCTCTCTGCGTTCTCCGCGGTCAACACCCTTTTCCGCCGGGTAAGGTTTTCTCGCGTTCTTTCAATCAGTGATAAAGTGGCGTGACTTGCGGAGAGTGATCAGGCAAAACAGGAGTTGGGTGGATGCGGGATTTAAGCAACGCAGTAGTTGTGATTACGGGCGCGGGTTCAGGAATCGGGCGGGCGCTGGCCATGGAATTTGCCGGCCGGGGTGCGCAGCTTGCGCTGGCCGACGTCAATACGGCTGCGCTTGAGGAAACGCGCAGCCTGCTGGGGAATGCCAAGGCGGGAACCTACATGGTGGATGTGGGAGACGCGTCATCTGTGGAAGCCTTTGCCCGCAAGGTGCGCCAGGGTTTTGGCCGGACGACAATACTGGTCAACAACGCAGGTGTGGCGCTGTATGGCGTGTTTGAAGAGTTGTCTCTGGCCGATTTTGATTGGCTGTTCCGCATCAACTTCTGGGGAACCATCCACTGTTGCAAGTTTTTCCTCCCGCTCTTGCGACAGGAAAAGGAAGCGCGCATTGTGAATATCTCCAGCGTATTTGGGCTGATTGCTCCTCCGGGGCAGACAGCCTACGGGTCAAGCAAATACGCGGTGCGCGGCTTCAGTGAGTCATTGCGGGAGGAGTTGCGCGGCAGCGGAGTGTCAGTCAGTTGCGTGCATCCGGCCGGGATCAGCACCAACATCGCCAATAACGCCCGGGCGGCGGTGGGCAGTGATCCACAAGGCCAGGAGCAGGCAAGGGAACTGTTCAATCGCGTGGCCCAAATCACGCCGCAAGAAGCTGCCGCAACCATTGTGCGTGGAATAGCGCAGGATAAAGACCGCATCCTGATTGGGGCGGATGCTTATCGCATTGACCGCATCGCGCGGCTGTTTCCCGCACGCGCCGGGGCCATGTTTGCCAACTGGCTGGGCAAGCGACGCGACAAGATGGTCCGCGCCATGGGTGCAGCCAAAGGGTAGCGGCGAGGAGAAGACGTCGGTAGCCACAGATTTGCGCAGATGAACCCGAGATAAAGGTTAGCCGCGAATCAACGCGAAAAGCGCGAATCAATTTGATTCCTAAAGCTGCTCCGATCCAGTTAGCTCAGATAATGCTTTTCTTCATGCCTGCGAGTCTGAGTGAGGATTTGGATCTGCGTGAATCAGCGGTATCAGTGCAATCAGCGGTATGGTTTGCGGTGGGGCCGGTGCTTGCAGTTTATGCGGATGCAGTCTTCCGCTCGCCTTGAACGCGCTTGCGTGAGGCTGTTGCGCCCGGCGAGCGGCGGTGCTTGCTGTTTGATGATCCCACCATGCGCATTACCGTCTCACTGACCAGATGAGCAATGGCGGAGCGTGAAAGCACGCCCAGGTCGCGATACCAGAGCGCACACCAGACCAGGATGCCGCCGATGCATCGCGCCGTGACCCGCTCATCCACAACTTTGAGCGAACCGGAGCGGGCGCCGTCCTTGAGCAGCTTCATGTTTTTGTGATCGAAATCATTGCGCTGCTCGCGGATCTTCTGGGCCACGCGCCAATCCAGGTTCATTTCTTCACGCAGATAAATGATGGTGTTGGCCTGATTTTCAATGATCACCTGCGCAACTTCTTCCACAATGCGGGCCAGCTTCACCGGAATGGGAAGCTTGCTGTTCAGAATACGCGACTGCGTTTCCAGACACTGGCTGATGCACTGCTGGGCAATTTCATGCAGCAGCTCATTCTTGGTTTTGTAATAGGAGTAGATGAAAGGTTTGGTTACCTGGAGAAGTTCGGCAATGTCATCCAGAGTGGTGCGCTCGTAGCCTTTCTCGTAAAAAAGGCGGCGAGCGGCATCTACGATTCGCTTCCGCTTCAGGGCGATGACTTCACTTCTTAGTTCTGAATTGCGTGGCGCCAAGCGGGTGGACCTCTCATGCACTCAGAATTTGCAGCCAGACAGCATCAGGCAGCAGAATTTGCCGGTAGAAGTATACTCGGGGGCGTGGCAGGAGGGCAGCCGGTTTGCAGGGAAGGGCGGTTAATTCTTACTAATAGTAAGAAAATTCGTCCTCTGGTTGGAAAAGTTGCCTTAGCAGAAAATAATGCTGATTTTTGGGGCTGCGTTTGCTATATAATTTCGGCCCGAAAAGGCGACCCAACGGCGGATGGATCATCTTTCTCAGATGCTTCGCTCCAGGATAGGCGGGCTACAAGATGCGAGCCATAGCAGGTAACGTCCCGGCAGAGCTGGGTGAGGTGAGGGCAGGGTTTCACATCCGGGGAGTGATTGCGGGAATACGCTGTTCGTTTACTCTTTTGACAAATAAGCCCGAGCGATACATAATTCCACGCCGAAAAGATTGCAAACAATCACAATATCCGGTTTCACGCACTGTCAGTTGGGGAAAGTGGCTGCAGATGGATGCAAGTGACTGGTTGCAGGCGGCAAGTGAATGAGGACTCATTCAGGAAGTAACACACCGCGGGTCGATTGCGGTGACCAGACCAGGATGTTTTGTTCAACGGACCGATGTCCTACGCTTCAGATAGGAGGATCGATGAGGTCGTTCAATCTCGCCAAAGTTTTCTTCGTCTGTATTCTTCTCACAGGGTTGATGCGCGCGCAGGGCGTTGGTACGTCCGGTGACATCAGCGGGACCGTGACGGATCCGTCCGGCGCCATCGTGGCCGGCGCGAATGTGACTGTTACCGATGTGGGCAAAGGTACAAAGCACACGGTTGTAACCGGTCCGAGCGGCGACTACCACGTTTTCGGACTCATGCCCTCTACCTACAGTGTGAGCGTAAGCAAGACAGGCTTTCAGTCTGAGATCGCCAAAGCGGTGACGGTCACCATTGGGCAGACATCGGTCATGAACTTCCAGTTGAAGGTGTCACAGGTCTCTGAGTCGGTGGAGGTCACGGCGGAAGTGCCGGTGGTGGAAACACAAAGAGGCGGTCAGTCCAATGTGATCAATCAGCAGGCGATTACGGACCTGCCCATCAACCGGCGTGACTACCTGACATTTACTTTGCTCGCGCCTGCAGTCTCGGATTCCACTCGACTGGCATCCGACCAGGATTTCCGCGTCAAGCAGACGCCCCAGAGCGGACTCTCCTTCTACGGAAGCAACGGCCGCGGTAACAGCGTGACCGTCGATGGGGGAGAAGCGAATGATGATGCTGGAGGGGTCCGTTTAAACCTGGGCCAGGAGGCAGTGCAGGAATTTCAAATAAATCGCAGCAATTACGGCGCTGATTTGGGGGGCGCCAGCGGGGCAACAATCAACATTGTCAGCAAGTCCGGGACCAACAACGTTCACGGCACATTATTTGCGTTGTTCCGCCATGACGCGCTTGATGCCGCCAATCCTTTTGCCATCAGCCAGGCTTTGCAGCCAGGACAAGTCTTCAACCCTCTTGCTCCGATCGCTAATGGAACTCACATTAAGGATTCGCTGAGCCGCCAGCAGTTCGGTGGCAGCATTGGATTCCCCATCAAGAAAGATAAGACATTCTTCTTCGGATCTTTTGAAGGCTTGATGTCGGATGCGCAG
>DASUBD010000361.1:0-3431 GCA_035763445.1 Candidatus Angelobacter sp. | reverse complement strand
CCTGCACAAGAGATTCGCGCCTGGCCGTATTGGAACTCAAGGCAGATGAAGACATTCACCTGCCAGTTCAAGGGCTTGATTACTGGGCCCGTGTGCGCTGGCATCATGAGCGCGGCGAGTTCCAGCAGTTCGGTTATTTCCCCGGCTTGCTGCTCTCGCAACGCAAGCCCCTGCTATTTTTGGTTGCGCCTTCTCTGCGCGTACACCCGTCTGTTGACACAGTGTTGCGTTATTTTTCGCCTGAGATCGAGTGGAACCTGGTGGGGGTAGATGAACGCTGGAGAGAGGGCATCCGGGTGATCTACAGAAAGACTGCCTCTGCCAGAAGAACGTCAGCCTGAACGCATGTAACAAGCTGATACCGTCGCTATTCAGCGAAATGTCGTTGTGCAAGCGGGCTAGTGACCAGAAACCATGTTCCCGAACACCTCTTTCAAGATTGCTGTTGTCTGGGCGGCCGGGTCAGTGCGAATTTTCTTTTCCTCCTGTCCCAGCATGTAAAAGAGGCCGTCAACGGTCTTGCCCACGACGTAATCATCCAGGTTGAAACTCTTGTCTGAAGCCAGAGGCGCTGCCAGTGGGTTCTGCATGAGTTTGTTGTATTGGCGCACTACGCCCACGTTCTCCATGGCCTGGTGCACAATGGGCGCAAAAGTCCTGGTCAATTCCGCTGAGCTCTGCTTCTTGAAATAATCCGTGGCCGCGGTATCGCCACCACTGAGGATTTGGCGCGCGTCACTGAAAGTCATGCGGGTGACCGCATTTAAAAAGATCTGCTTGGCTTGTGGGGTGGCCTGCTCCGCGGCCCGGTTCATGCCCACTTCGAGGGCGTCCACTTGTGACCCCATGCCCACCATGCGCAGAGTTTTGCCGGCGGTGCGCAGCTTTTCCGGCAGAAGGATCTTGATCGTTTCGTTCTTCAGGAACCCGTCAGGCCTGCCGGTCTCAGCCACAGCTCTGCCAGTGCCCACGCGCAATGCGTCTTTGAGGCCGGCAATTACCTTGTCATTCGTCAGGCCGTTGCTACTCTTTTTGCCGTGACGTGCTTCTTCAATCTTTCGTTTGATCTCATCGAGCGGCGACTGGGCCATCAAGCGGGGTATGAAGATTGAAATTAAGGTCACAAGGACAAGTGCGCGTTTCAAGCCGGACCTCCAAGTTCACTGACGGAACCAGCTTCTTTATAGCGGATTCCCCAAGCGTCGCAAAGTAGCATTAGGTCAGTGCTATTCGTACCGGAGGCCCTCAATGGGGTCCAGTAGAGACGCTTTCCTCGCGGGGTAAAACCCGAAAAAGATTCCGACTGCGGCGGAAAACAAACCGGCAATCATCATGGTCCCCGGGGAAAGCTGCATTTCCCAATGAAGCGTGTTGCGCAAAAGAATGGACCCGATTACTCCCGTCAGGATTCCCAGAGCACCGCCAAGCAGGCTCATGAGAACCGCCTCGGTCAGGAATTGAGCCTGTATTTGCTGCTCTGTTGCTCCGACCGCCAGGCGCAATCCAATCTCGCGCGTTCGCTCCGTAACAGAGATAAGCATAATGTTCATAATGCCGATTCCTCCCACCAGCAGGGAGAGGGATGCCGCGCTGCCCAGCAGCAGGGTAAAGATCTGAGCCGCGGCAAGCTGCGCGCGAATCAACTCTTCCGGAGTGCGAATATTGAAGTCATCATCTTCACCGGCGCGCAGATGATGGCGCTCGCGCAACAAGGCCTCGATCTGTCGCGTGGTCTGCGGCATGTCCGCGCGCGAGCGCGCGGAGAAGAAGATATCGTCCAGCCACTCCGTGCCTGTGATCCGCTTCTGCACGGTTGTCAAAGGCATCATCACAAAGTCATCCTGGTCCCAGCCGGTGGAGGAAAATCCTTTGGCTTGGGTTACGCCAATCACCTTGAACGGAACTGCGCTGATGTTGATGGTCTTGCCGATGGGGTCATCATCGCCAAAAAGGTTCGTGGCCACGGTTTGTCCCAGGACGCAGACGGCGGCATTCCTGTCCACATCGTCCTGCGTAAATGCTGATCCGAGCCGCACTTCCCATCTTCTGATATCAAAATACTCAGGACTCACGCCGCGATAATGCGTTCCCCAATTCTGATTTTCGTAAACCACCTGGATATGACCATCCACGTTCGGGGAGGCGCTTTTGATGCTGGGAATCTGCTCCACTACGGCTCTGGCGTCGCCGATAGTCAATGTCTTGATGCCGCGGCTGCCAATGCGAACTCCGCTGCGCGCGCGGCTGCCCGCTTCCACCCAGATCATATTGTCGCCCACGTTGTCGAGCTGTTCCTGTACCCGGTTTGAACCTGCGTCGCCCACGGCTACAACGCAGATGAACGCCGCCACGCCCATGATGATGCCGAGCATCGTGAGCACGCTGCGCACGCGGTTGCGGCCCAGCGCCACCATGGCTTCGCGGAATATGGTTGCAAATGACATACGGCTCACTCGTAGCGCAGCGCTTCAATCGGGTCCAGCCGCGCCGCCTTCTGTGCCGGGTAATATCCAAAGAAGACTCCAACTGCGGTTGAGACCGCCACCGCTCCCATAATGGCGCCCTTTGAAATTAATACCGGCCAGCCAAACCCCACGGAAATGGCGTAGCACAATGCAGCGCCAAGAAGTATGCCAATACCGCCCCCGATCAAGCTCATCAGCATGGCTTCCGCGAGGAACTGCCGCTGCACGTCGCTCTCGGTTGCGCCGATGGCCAGGCGCACGCCGATCTCGCGGGTGCGCTCGGTCACCGAGATCAACATCACGTTCATAATGATGATTCCGCCGACAAAGAGGCAGATTCCGGCAATGGCCCCCAGAAGCGCGGTCATCACTTTGCTCGATTCGGAAGCAAGATCGGCCATGTCAGCCAGGTTGCGCACCGTGAAGTCGTCATCATCGCCTTCGCGGATGCGGTGCCGGTCGCGCAGCAGTCCCGTAATCTGCTGCTGTGCCGCATAACTGCCAGCGTGCGATCTGGCAGAAACCATGATGAAACGGAGCCAGGTCTGTCCCAGGATCTTCTTCTGCAACGTAGTCAGCGGGACAAAGATGTTGTCGTCCTGATCTTCATTCCCGGCCGGCGACTGCCCCTTCGCAACCATCACGCCCACCACCGTGAATGGCAGATCCTGGATGCGAATGGTCTGCCCAATCGGATTGGCCGGCCCAAACAGGTTCTTACGCACCGTCTCGCCGATCACGGCGACGTTTGAAGCCATCAGAACATCGTTACTGGTAAAGCTCTCGCCGTTCTGGAACGGCCATGCGCGAATGGGAAAATAATCGGGCGTGGTGCCAGTGATGCGCGTGCCCCAGTTGTCACTGCCAAACACCACCTGAGCCGTGCTCTGCGTGCCCGGCGCTACCGCGGCCACGTCAGGGCATTCCTTGAGCATGGCTGTCGCGTCTTCGGGGACAAGGGTCTTG
>DASUBD010000360.1:0-16684 GCA_035763445.1 Candidatus Angelobacter sp. | reverse complement strand
CCGGTGCCGTATGCATTCGTGTTTCTGCGGGCTGTCGACAAGCAAATCAGCAAGGTGCGCGTGTTCAGCGCGGATTGCCCTCTCGACTTTGCTGGCCTTCCACTTTATTGGCTGAGCGATGTCAAACCGGAAGAAAGTATCGCCCTGCTGGGTGCAATGGTGGCTCCGGCGGATGCAGACCATGATGGCGACAGGAAGCTGACCAACCAGGCTGTGATGGCTATCGCTTATCACGACGTGCCTGCCGCCGATCAGGCTCTTGAGAAGCTGATCCAGCCAAACCAGCCGGAGCGTCTGCGCGAAAAAGTTGCTTTTTGGGCCGCCATTGAACGAGGTCAAGCCGGTTTCGCTTTGCTGCACAAGTACATTGTTAACGACCAGGACGATCGTTTTCGCGAAAAAGGAACCTTCGCCCTCTCACAGAGCCACGAGCCTGGGGCCATTCAGGACCTGATCGGGATGGCGCGGCATGATGTGAGTTCGCGAGTTCGCGGCCAGGCAATTTTCTGGCTGGCGCAAATCGGCGGCCGTAAGGAAGCCGCACAGATTACAGACGCAATTGAGAATGATCCTGATACGGAAGTGAAGAAAAAAGCTGTCTTTGCCCTTTCACAGATTCACGATGGCGAGGGCGTACAGCTCTTGATTAACGTGGCAAAAACCAACAAAAATCCCGCTGTGCGCAAGCAGGCAATCTTCTGGCTGGGGCAGAGCCGTGATCCGAGGGCGCTCGATTTTCTGGAAGAGATTCTGAATAAGTAACTGGCGTGCAGCGCATTCTTGCATGTTTCCGACTCGCACCTTTTGCGCCGTTCTGCGCTGTTCCTTTCGTAACGTGGCGGGCACTCCGGTTTGTACCTAGAATGCCCGCATGCTGGAAAGTTTCTATTATGTCGCTCAGGGCAAGATTCATCTCAAGGAGCCCGGCAAACCGGCACGTTTGATTGAGAGCAAGTTCGGACAGTCACTGGTTGACCGCAACAGCCAGATCCAGCGACGCAACTCGTGGAAAACCCAGGGTACCGGCGCCCAATTCATGTCCGGCCGTTTATTATGGGGCCGCCAGTCCGAGGAAGAAGACGAACTCCCGGTGGTAGTAAATGCAATCTCTCGCGGCACGGGGCCGGATGAGCTCCTTTATTCTCTCAGCACGCACGAAATTGGCGGTGTATTCAGCCTTCACGGCGCCGACGAAAGACGGCTGCTGCACACTGCGGATTTTCGTGTTGGCCATCTCAGCGCGCATCACTCAGGGAACAGGATTGCTTGTGCCGTGCGGTCAAAAGGCGGTTCGCACATTGCGGTGATGCAAGGCGACGGGCGGGAATTTACTGATCTTACTCAGGGTGATTCCCTTGATCTGAATCCCAACTGGATTCCCAATGCAGGCGGTGAGCTCGTCTTTCAGTCCTCAGGAATTGCCCGAAACGCCAGCGGGAAGAACGTTGGACTGTCACCAGCTCGAATTGAGAAGGTGGACGTTGTAAGTGGGGAAGTCAGTCCGTTGTTGGAAGATGAAAAATTTGACTATCTGAATCCGGCAGTGGATTCTGCGGGAAACCTGTATTGTATCCGCAAACCATATGTTTCACTCAGACCAAGCTTTAATCCAGCACGCGCGGCACTTGACCTTTTACTGCTTCCATTTCGTTTGCTCTATGCCGTCTTCCAGTTCGCAGACTTTTTTACCATGCGCTACACAGGCAACACGCTGGTGAGTTCCGGGAACATGAGGCAGAGAGAAGCCGACCTGCGCCAGATGATGATCATGGACAATCTCTATCACGCAACGCGCGTTCCAGGAAGCTTCCTGAATCCACAGAAACAGTGGAGAGCTCCCAGATCGTGGGAACTGATTCGACGGAACGAGGCTCAGGAAATCGAAGTACTCGAAAAAAATGTGTTAACGTTCGACCTGCTCGAAGATGGATCAATCCTGTTCAGCGATGGAAGGCGGGTCATTCGCCGCGACGCTAATGGCTCAAAAAAGGAACTCGCCAGGGACGAGTTCATTTCGCAGGTATTGTCAATTTCCGGCGAAAAATAAACCGGAGCGCACGCGCTCCGGTTTGAGTCGGGTCCCAGTCAGTGACTAGGTTGCAAACAGAGTCCGTGAAAGATAGTCACTCAGGCTGAGCGTAATCAGGATCAGGAGCCAGAAGAAGCCGCATCCCACCGTGACCATCGTCAGCCTGTCACTGTAGCGCACGTGCATAAAGAAGAGGATCACCAGGACCGCCTTGGTACAAGCGATGGCCAGCGCAACCACCGGGTTCCATATCCCGAGATCCGCAAAAGCGATGGCCCAGGTGGCGCAAGTAAAGAATGCCAGGCAGAGAAAGATGACCAGGTACAACATGGGAGTGGGATGACGATGCGCGTGTTCAGCCATGTGAATCCTTAAGCCGCTCCTTTGTGACGGCTGATGAGATACAGCAGCGGGAAGAGATAGATCCAGACAATATCCACGAAGTGCCAGTAGAGCCCGCCCAGTTCCACCGGCGTGTAATACGCGGGTCCGAATTCCCCGCGTCTGGCACGCAAGAGAAGCCACGTCATCAGACCCATGCCGATGATCATGTGAAACGCATGGAGACCGGTCATCAGGAAGTAGAAAGAGAAGAAGATCTCCGTCTGCTTGGCTGTTTGGATTGCTGAGGCCTCAGGTACTATTGTGCCTGAGTCGTGCGCATGTTTCTGAATTTCGTCCGCGATATTACCCAAGCCGGGATTCTGGACTGAACATCCTCCCCAGGCATTGAACCCCTTGCCAATTACATGGCCAGGAACGTGGCACTCATCCCACTTGTCGTAGTATTCCTTCGCCTTGATGCCAAGGAAGACTGAGCCCAGGATCATGGTGCCTAGAATGAACCAGATCTGGTAACTGCGCTTCCCTTTCTGTGCCGCCCACACCGCCATTGCCATGGTCAAGCTGGAAGCGATCAGGACCAGCGTGTTGGCAAAGCCCCACGAGACGCTGATGCTGGTGCTTCCCGCCACGAATGCCGGGTAATACTTGATCCGGTAGATCAGGTAGGCCGCGAAGAGGCCGCCGAACATCATGATTTCCGTGAGCAGGAAGACCCACATTCCGAAGGTGGAAGCGGCCTTCTGCTGCTCCATGCTGTCAAACTGATGGACCAGCGCCGGATGATGATCCGTGGTTGTCGTCTGGCTAGTGGACAACGGTTACCTCCTGGTCGGATCCGTAGTGGTAGGGGTCGGTGGTCACAACCGGAACCTCATGGAAGTTGTGGGTTGGCGGCGGAGAGCTTGTCTCCCACTCAAGGCCCGTGGCCTTCCATGGATTGTCTCCCGCGATTGGTCCGTATTTCAGCGACCAGAGGAAATAGATGGCGGGCATAAGGAAAGCCACTGCCAGAACGGAAGCGCCCGCACTGGAGAGAACGTTCAGCACCTGGAACTCAGGCGGATACGCGTGATAGCGGCGCGGCATGCCCAGATATCCCAGAATGAACTGCGGGAAGAATGTCAGGTTGAATCCTATAAATGTGATGATAGCCGCGAGTTTTGCCGGAGCCTCGGGATACATTCGCCCCGTTATCTTGGGCCACCAGAAATGGAGCCCTCCCAGATATGCGCTGACCATTCCTCCCACCATTACGTAATGGAAGTGCGCAATGACGAAGTATGTATCGTGGATGTGAACGTCCATTCCCAGTGCGGCCAGCATTACGCCAGTGAGGCCGCCTATGGTGAATAGTCCCATAAAGCCGAGAGCATAGAGCATCGGCGTATCCAGGCTGATGGAGCCCTTATACATGGTGGCAGTCCAGTTAAAGATCTTGACGGCTGAGGGAATCGCCACGGCCATGCTCAGCAATGAGAAGACCATCGCGGAATACTGGGAGATTCCGGCCACAAACATGTGATGGGCCCAGACCAGGAAGCCGAACACAGCAATAGCGATGCTGGAAAACGCGACAAACGAATATCCAAACACGCGCTTGCGTGAGAAGCAGGTAACCAGTTCGCTGATCACACCCATGCCAGGAAGAATCATGATGTAGACCGCTGGATGGGAGTAAAACCAGAACATGTGCTGGAAGAGGACGGGATCGCCACCGTATCTGGGATCAAACACACCGATGTGGAAGGTCCGTTCCATCGCCAGAAGAATCAGGGTGATGGCCAGTACCGGGGTGGCAAGCACCATGATCAGGCTGGTGGCGTAGTTTGACCAGACAAACAGGGGCAACCTGCCCCAGGTCAAGCCCGGTGCGCGCATGCGGTGCACCGTGACAATGAAGTTCAATCCGGTAAAAATGGATGAGAATCCGGCAAAGATGATGCCCACCGCCATCAGGGCAACATGCGTGCGCAGGAACCCGCTGCTCAGCGGCGTGTAGAACGTCCAGCCTGTATCAACACCGCCGCTCACCATCACGGCCAGTGAGAAAAAACCCGCAAAAATGTAGATGTACCAGCTCAGCAGGTTGATCTTTGGGAAAGCCAGATCCTTGGCTCCCAGCATGATCGGCAGCACAAAATTCCCCAGCGTGGCTGGGATTGACGGCACCAGGAAAAAGAACACCATGTTGATGCCGTGCATGCTGAACAGTTTGTTATAGGTATCCGAAGTAAACAGATCGCCCGCCGGAGTCAGCAACTCCAGCCTGATCAAGGCCGCGAACAAGCCGCCCATGAAAAAGAAAAATGTAATTGACACCAGATACAGGACGGCAATGCGCTTGTGGTCCTTGGTCAGCAGCCATGACCTGATCCCGTAATTGTCATTCAGATAATGCCTGGCCGGCATCACCGGCTTGATTGCGGTTGTAGCGGTACTCATGGTTTTTTCCCGGAGGGTGCGGGCTGGCCACCCTGTTGTAACTCTTGCTGGATCATTGGTACTTCGTTATCACGGAGCTGCGTTGGCGTAGTCCGGTTGTTGATGGGCTCGGATTCCTGCAGGCCCATATGCTTGATGTACTCAGTAATCTGAATCAAACCTTCTTCGCTGACAACGCCCTGGAACGTTGGCATGATCGGCTGAAAACCTTGCACAATTTTGGCATTCGGATTCAGGATAGACTCACGAATGTAGTTATCGTCCGCCACCACCACACGGTTATCGGTCAGGCGGACCGGCCGGCCATACAGGCCCTGCAAGTTCGGCCCGCGCGCGCCGGAATCAGGACGGTGGCAGGTGGTGCAGCCAAATTCCTGGAACAGCTTCTCACCCATGGAAGAAAGGGATCCTTCCGCCTTGCCGCTGGCCAGCCATTCGGTATAATCCTCCGGCTTCATGGCGATCACCTGACCCACCATGGCGGAATGGTTGGTTCCGCAGTACTGTGAGCAGAAAAGATGGTAACTGCCCGGCGTGGTGGCTTCAAACCAGGAATAGACATACCGGTTTGGCAACACATCCTGCTTGACGCGAAACGCGGGTACAAAGAAATCGTGGATCACGTCCTGGGAAATCAGTGTGACCTTAACCGGACGGCCTGTAGGAACATGCAGTGTGTTGATTTCGCGCTGTCCTCCGGGATGCTGGAACTTCCACATCCACTGCTTGCCGACGCCGTAAATCTCCAGCGCGTTTGTCGGAGGATTTTCAATTTTGTAATAAAGCACCGCGCCCCAGACAAAGATGCACAAGGTGATCCCGAGGGGGATGACAGTCCAGACAATCTCCAGGAGTGTCGAGCCATGGATCTGCTCGGCTTCCTGGTCAGGACGCCTTCTGTACTTGATGATGAAAAACAGAATGAGCAGGGCAATCAGCAGGGAGAAGAAGGTGGTAATGAGCACCAGAAACAGGTAGAACGCGTCCACCTGTCCTGCAAGGGTTGAAGCCTGCTCCGGAAATAATGGCAAATTAAAGTGCATCTATTCGGCTGTCCTAGTTAAAACGGTTCTGTCTGGCTGCCAGCACATCGCGGCGGAACATGACGATCATGAATCCGCCCAGCACCAGCACTGTCGCCAGAGCGCTCAATCGCAGAATCCTGAACACCACGGCCCCGTACTTGCCCCGCGCGGGATCGTACTCATAGCAATAGAGAATCACCTTGTCTACCACGTTACCGATCTTTCCCTGCGAGGACTGAATCAGTCCAAGCTGGATATCGCGGGGCGCATACTCGATTCCGTAGTAATACTGCGCCAGCCTTCCGTCCGGGGTAAGCAACATGATTCCGCTGGCATGGGCAAACTGTTGAATTTTCGGATCCCACGCAAAGTGGAAGCCTACCGCGCTGGCCAGTGCGTCAATCTGTTCTTTCTTCCCGGTCAGAAAGTGCCAGCCTGCTCCGGCGCCAGGCCGGCGATAGCGTTCGAGATAAGTCTTTTTGCTTTCTGCCGCACTCTCCGGCGTATCCCTGGGATCAAAGCTGACCGTAATCACATTGAAGTCGCGACCAACATTAAAGCGAGTAATCCCGTTGAAAGAGCCGGCCATCCCGTTCAGCACCTGCGAGCACAACATGGGACACTGAAAATAAACCAGTGACAGGATCACGGGCTTCGATCCGAAGTACTGCTTTAGCTGCACCGGCTGGCCATTTTCATCGAGGAAGGTGAGGTCGAGCGGAATTTGCTGGTTCAGCCGCTGATCGAACCCTACCTTGTCAAAAATGGAAAGCTTCTGGTTGGTGGACCCCCCGTCACTCTGCAGGGCATAAGCCGGTTGATTACCCTGCGCCCAGCAACACACACTGGCACACATGGCCAACATCGCCATTAACCCGACCTTCCGAATTGTGCTACTACAACTCACTTCTTCAACTCCTGAACTGTGCCTATCTCCTGCTGGGACCGGCCGGTACCATGGGCACGGCGGTGGGCAGCATGGGCGGCACAAAGGGTCCGCTCACCTGCGGCAGCCCTCGTTGAACCAGCAAATTCATGGCTTGATCAATTGGGATATGAACACTGCCGTCAGCGTTCTTGCCCGCGCTGGCCAGCCATCCGTCTTGCGAGCTGCGGAACAGGTTCATATCGTAAACATCGTCATACTGCAGCCGCGGACCAGGAAAGGTGCGTTCCAGATGCTTGTCAATCTGTCCGCGACCGTAGTAGTCCGGCAGCGGTTTCACGCTTTCCTCTTGTCCAGCCGGCAGAGGCGTCTTAGCAGAAGTGGAAGCCACGGGCTCGCGCTCACTCTGCAATTGCTGCTCAACCGCGCTCATCTTCGGCTGGCTTGCCTTGTCCTGATGCTGCAGGAACCTGAAGAAGCCGAACACGACGAGGAATGAGGCGAAACCGAGGACTGCAAGCGTCGCGAGAAACAATACGATACCGCGAACACTGATATCGCTCTCTTCGTGTCCTTCCTTCAGGTGCAGATTACCGGCTTGTGTTTCAAAATTATCCATGTTTCGCTTCCAGCATTTCCACAAAATGGGGATCATTCACCGGCATGAGCGACCGCTTGCTCAGCCGCGTAAAGAACGCCCACAGCCAGATCCCGCCGATCGCAATCGGGGCCAGCACGTACATAATTCCATCCTGCACGCCGAACTTGCTGAGCCCCTCACCGGGATAAAAGTTAGGCGCAGTAAACCAGATGAGATCGACCAATCGCATTAACAAAAGGAGGTACACCATCTTGACGATGCGCCTGCCTTCCCGCTTGAGGTTGCGCGAGAGCATGATGAAAAACGGGACCAGGAAATGAATAAAGATCAAAGCTGATCCAAAATATTGCCATCCGCCGCGTAATCGAATCAGGTACCAGCGGATTTCCACCAAAAGATTTCCCGACCAGATAATCAACCACTGAGAGAAAGATACGTAGGCCCACAGCACGACGAAAGCGAACATCAGCTTGCCGAAGTCGTGGAGGAAATCAATCTTGAACATCTTGGAGATTGGTTCCATGGGCGCGAGTTTTACCAGTAGCCAGACGGTGAAGCAGAGCGCCGTGAGCACCTCGCCCACCATGAAGATCATGCCAAACACTGTGGAGAACCACTTCGGTTCAAGTGACATGGCCCAGTCGATAGAGCCGAAAGTGATGGTCGCAGCGTAGAACACAATGCCCGCGCCGCTGATGTTTTGCACTTTGGGAAACTGTGCGGGTGTTGTGAGCCCGGCCTCTTCGCGCTCCGACCAGCGCCTGAGATACCAGTAGAGCGCGTACCATCCAATGAAATAAAGAATTCCACGAAGCCAGAAGCCGAAGGGCGTGAGATAAAGGACACCCTTTTGCCCAAGTTCCTTGATGGCTTCTTCATGCCCCATGCTGGCCCACGGATAGAGGTACTTCATCCCGAAAGCAATTGGCAGCCAGCAAATGAACATCATGGGGAGAAGGCCGGCTGCAGCCTCCCAGAAGCGTCGACCCACCCTTCCCCAGTTTCCGCCGCTGGTGTATTGGAGCATGAGCAACACAAGGCAACCCAGCGTCATGCCCAGCCAGAACAGAAAGGCGTATAGCCATGAGCGCAGGAAGAGAGTCCCTCCATGCGGGAAGATGAAGGCGCACACCACAATCGCTACCAGGGCTACCACGCCAGGGATAATGGCCATGCTGCCCAGGCGGTTGATGATTGCCGGAGGTGCGTAGTCCTGCGGTGTTACCCGGATCGCGCTTGTACTCACTTCACGCCTCCTTTCACCGGCGTGGGAGCTGCCACTGGCGCGTTGGGCTGCATTGCCGTCGGGCTAACATAAGAAGTATCGGGAATCTGGATGGGCGGCGTTGGGTTATTCAATTCTTGTTGGTCCTGAGGCGGAACATCAGCCACGGTGGCGTTCTGGCTGAGCTGCAGGGCGCGAATGTACGCTGCAATCGCCCACCGGTCTGCGGGATGGATCTGAGCTGCATAATCAGGCATGGCACCAAAGCCATGGCTGATCACGTCATAAAAATGTCCAATGGGCGCATTCCTTAGGCGCGCTTGGTGGAACGTGGGCGGATGCTTGAATCCGCGCTGGACGATCATGCCGTTGCCGTCGCCTACACGCGAGTGGCAGGGCACGCAATAAATGTTGTAACGTTCCTGGCCGCGAAACAGGAAGTTGCGGTCCAGCTTGATCTCCGCAGGCAGCTCGTTACCGAATGCAGCGCCATGTTTCCCCGTCAGGTAATAACTGTTTGGATCGAGCTGCTCGCGGTCGAGATCGCCGTCTTCGAGGCGCGGAATGGTTCCGTCAACCGGGAAACGCGCGGAACGATGATCAGGGAAAAACTCGCTGCCACGCAACGGAATGAACTTGGGCTGGTTGTGCATGTCCTGGCGGCAGCCGGAAAGCAGCCACGCGGTGGCCATGATCAGCAAAACCATTCTTGCTTGTGCCGGGCGCTTAATACGGCACCTCCGAAACCTGTACGGGATGATGGCTTTCAAGAAATTTTTTCGTCTCACTCGGACTGAATCTGGGATCCTGCGCTTCAATACAGAGGAAGAATTTGTCGCGGCTGGAGGCCGAGAAACCCGGAACGTTAAACACAGGATGATAGGGCTGCGGCAGTCCATTCAATGCAAGCATGCCGAACACGGTAGCGAGGGACGCTCCCAGCACCGCGCACTCAAAAGTAACCGGGATGAATGCCGGCCAGGCATGGAACGGCTTACCGCCGACGTTGATCGGGTAGCTGATTACAGAGACCCAGTACTCAAGCGAATATCCGCCAATCATCCCCAGCAGAGCGCCAATCAGGCAAACCAGCGGCACGCGGTTATGGTGGGCGCCCACGGCTTCGGCGGCCTCTTCCAATGGATAGGGCGTGTAAGTATCCATCTTTCGATAGCCCGCCGCAAACGCCGCCTTGGAAACATGCACCAGGTCAGTGGGGTTATCGAATTCTGCCATCAGGCCGTAAATTGGTTCCGGTGTGGGCGTCATCATTCTTTCACCTTCGATTGCGGCAGCAGCGTGCGGAGCTCAAAGATCGAGATTGCCGGCATGAAGCGGATAAACAGGAAGAACAGCAGGGTGAAGAAGCCCATGGTGCCGATCAGGGTCATCATGTCCCACTTGGTCCACCAATACATACCCCAGGAGCTGGGCAGAAAGTCGCGGTTCAGGCTGAGCACCACAATCACAAACCGTTCCAGCCACATTCCCGTCTGCACAATGCAGGAGACAAGGAACAAGATCCAGGGAGTCGAGCGCACCTTGTTGAGCCACAGCGATTGCGGAGCGAGGATGTTGCAGAAGATCAGAACAAAATAGAAATGTGAATACGGCCCATGCAGCCGGTTGTGAACCAGGCCCAGTTCGAACTTGTCATTGCTGTACCAGCCAATGAACATTTCCATGCTGTACGAGTAAGCGACGATCAAGCCTGTGGCCAGCATCAGCTTGGCGCAATTCTGCAGGTGGCGCAAAGTGATGAAGTCCTGCATTCCGTAGAGATAACGGAAGGGGATGGCCAGCATAAGCACCATGGCAAATCCGGAGAAGATAGCGCCGGCGACGAAGTACGGCGGGAAGAACGTGGTGTGCCAGCCAGGAACCACAGCCACTGCGAAATCCAAGCTAACCACGGAGTGAACCGAGAGCACCAGAGGAGTAGCCAGACCCGCCAGAAGCATGTAGGCAGTCTCGTAACGGTTCCAGTGCCGCGCCGAGCCGCGCCATCCCATGGCGAGCATACCGTAGATGCGACGAACAACCAGCGTCTTGGCTGAGTCGCGCAGCGTTCCGAAATCCGGGATTAATCCAATGCCCCAGAACAGAAACGACACCGTAAAGTACGTTGATACTGCGAACACGTCCCAGATGAGGGGACTGCGGAACTGCGGCCACACGCCCATGGTAAGCGGGATGGGGAAGAGCCAGTAAGCAGCCAGCCAGGGCCGACCAGTATGGAGAAGCGGAAAGAGGCCGGCCTGCATGACGGCGAAGATCGTCATGGCTTCGGCAAAGCGGTTAATGGAGGTACGCCAGCCTTGTTTGAAGAGAAGAAGGATGGCGGAGATCAGAGTTCCGGCGTGTCCAATACCGATCCACCAGACAAAGTTGACGATGGCAAATCCCCAGCCCACCGGGATGTTCACACCCCAGATGCCTACGCCCCGACCAAGCAGATAGGCAATCGCGGTGTTCAACATTCCGAACAGAGCCACGCATAGAGCCACAATCATCAGCCAGAAAATCGGCGTGTGCTTGGTCAGGACGATTCCGCCGATGCGGTCAGTGACCGTGCCCAGCGTGTGCCCGGGCCCCATGATGGGCGGCCTTACGCCTTTTGGCGGCAGTACATCAATCTCTTCGTCAATCTTCGTGGCCATCTACTATGCCTTCTCAAGTTCGGGATTAGGGTTGTTGACTGCGGCAATGTACGTGGTGCGCGGACGCGTGTTAACTTCCGCCAGCAGCGAGTAATTACGTTCCTGTGCCTTCAACTGCGCCACGCGGCTGTTGGGATCGTTGATGTCGCCGAAAATGATCGCATCCGCCGGGCAAGCCTGCTGGCATGCGGTCTTGATCTCGCCATCACGAATATCGATTCTGCCGTTCTTCACCCGGTTCTGCTCTTCCGCATTGATGCGTGCCGCAGTAATGCGCTGGATGCAGTAGGTGCATTTCTCCATCACGCCGCGGCTGCGCACCGTAACATCGGGGTTGCGGCCAAGCTTGAGAACGGGCGTGGTGTAGTCTGCAAACAGCATGAAGTTGAACCGGCGCACCTTGTAGGGGCAGTTGTTGGAACAGTAACGGGTGCCCACGCAGCGGTTGTAGACCATATCGTTCAACCCTTCCGTGCTGTGTACAGTCGCGCCTACCGGGCAAACGCCTTCGCAAGGCGCATCTTCACACTGCATGCAAGGAAGGGGCTGGAAATAAACGCTGGGGTTGGCCGGATCACCCGCGTAATAGGTGTCAATGCGGATCCACATCATTTCGCGTCCGCGCTGCACCTGGGCCTTCCCCACCACGGAAATATTGTTTTCCGCGTAACACGCCACGGAACAGGCCTGGCATCCGACGCAAGAATTCAAATCAATCGCCATGCCCCAGGCATTGCCCTTGTACCAGCCCTTCTCGCGATAATCGGGGTAGAGCGTATCTTCCGTTTTGGGCTCTTCTTCCGCATTGTGCGCGAAGTCTTTGTCTTTTAGGAATTCCTGCAGGCTTCCAGCCTTGACCGGCTCACGCGTATCCATGGTGAAGTGGCCCTGCGTGATGGCGATGTCCCACTGATCTTTCGTCAGTTCGATGGATCCGGAAGCCGTGTATTGCGAGCCCGCGGAACGAACGCTGTACGCGTCATAGCCGGCGCCGGCTCCAACATTGCCAGTCTTCTTGCGGCCGTATCCAAGGAACAGCGTCACTGCCTGATCCGGATGGCCCGGTTGCGGCCACACGGGAACTTTTACTTTCCGCCCGTCAATCGTAAGTTCAAGCACGTTCTGTGCGTCTGACTGGTGGTCCCGGTTTACGTTGCTTTCTGAATCTGACTTGGCGATGCCGTCCGTTTCCAGCACGAAGAAGCCGAAACGTTGTGCCATCGCCGGACTGATATAAGCAACGTTGTCCCATGTATTGCGCGAGAGCGGCTTGGGCGTCTCCTGCAACCATGCATTGTTGACAAACGTGCCGTCATAAATTGTGGGATCAGGACGAAAAATAATTTCAATTCCGTTCGAGTTCGCCGGCGCTGCGGGGATGGCGCCCAACTTCGCAGCGACCTGCCTGGGAGCAAAAGCGCTGTCTGCGATGTATCCATCATGCAGGGAACGCCGCCACCAGGCTTCAAAATCATCACCGGTGTGCTGCGAGCGCCAATAGGCGCGAACCAGATCGTAACCAGATGTGCTGGGCTCATCTGTAAAGATGGCCACAAACTCATTGGCCGTCCTGCCGTCGTAAAGCGGCGCGATCATCGGCTGCATCAAGGTAACAGCGCCATCAAAAGAACGTGCGTCGCCCCAGCTTTCCAGGTAATGCGCTTGCGGCAGATGCCAGGTGGCAAAATCAGTGGTTTCGTTCTTATAGATGGACAGCTGGATCACCATGTTTTTCTGGTCACTAACCAGCTTTTCCAGCACGCTGCCGAATTCCAGGTCCGCTGGCGCATCGTATACCGGGTTGCCGCCCATGATGATGAGCGTCTCCACCTTCCCGGCGCTCATGTCAGCCAACAGTTCCCGGATGGACTGCGTGTGCTCCAGGGGATCAATTTCAACTGGATCGATGTATGTGACGGTCTGTCCGGCGTTGCCGAGGGCTGCGTTCATCGCGTGCGCCAAGGCATTCACCGCCGCGCTCTGGAAGACTCCAGGAACCACAATCCCCTTGCCCTTGTGCTGCATCAGATCGGCCGCGGCAGCATCCACCCACTTTTGCTGGTCAGCGGAGATCTGCCCTCCGCCGGCACCCGCAACACCGACTTTGGCAGCGAGAGCGCGAGCAATGTTTTCTATCTCTGAGTTGCGCGCGGGAACTCTGTGATCAGCCTTGGCGCCCGTGGTTGTGGGAGCGCTCTCCGCCACATAGAGTCGATTCATACCTTTTTCGGGATTTTTCCTGCGGCCCATGAAATCGCGTGCGTAGCGCACAAAACCAGGGAACCAGGAACCGGAAAGGAAATCACCATCCAGCGAGACCACCACATCCGCGGCTTCGAACTTGTAAATCGGGTCGTAATAACCGCCGAAAGCCAGCTTTGATCCTTCACGCGCGCCATCGCGGTGGACAGGTTCCCACCGGTGCCATCTGGATTGCGGGAAAAGCTGCTGAATGGCCTTCATCTGCGAGCCGAAAGTAGGCGATGAGGTCGCACCCGTCAAAAACCGCAGGCCTGCGCCTTGATTCGCATTGTGATAAAGCACGCGGCCACGCACCGAACCCAGGAACTCGCCCCAGGGACGAGGTTCACCTTTGTAAGTAATGTTGATGGAACGGTCAGGATCATACAGATCCAGAATGGAGGCCTGCGCAAAAAGGTCGGTCCCGCCCAGACAAGCTCCATGCTGCGGATTGCCTTCAATCTTGGTGGGCCGGTACTCATGTGTTTCCACCAGCAGCGGATGCGAATATCCCGCAAACGGCATGGCTGTGGCAAAAAACATGGGCTTGCCGGGAACCAGATATTCTGGCTGACGGACGTAAGGGAGAATCTGCTCAATCGGCTGCTTGGTGCAACCCGCCAGACCGGCCAAAGCCATGGACGCGCCCGCAAGCTTCAAAAATCCGCGCCGGGAAACCGGATCAAGCCACTCGCCAGCCCCACGAGGAAACTCGCGCTGCAGAAGTTCACCAAAGGCCGGCTGGTCCGCCAGCTCCTGCAAAGTGCGCCAGTATCTGGGACCGGTGGACCCAGCGAGCTTTTTCCGTACCGTTTCCAGTTCCAGATTGGCCGGTTTGATCTCGCCGGGCGAAATCAGGTCAGGATGAGAATCAGTGTTATTCGACATTCGCTTCCAATTTTTTATTTCCACCTAGCGATGGCAAGTGGAGCAACTGGTTATGTCCTGCACCGTACGCAGGTGGTATTGCTTCTTCAGATCATTTCCCAGCGCCACCTGGCTGAAGTAATTCTGACCGTTCCACTGCACCGGGTGGTCTTCGGTCGGCTGCTGGTATGTCATATTGAAAATTTCTTCCTTGGGCCGCAGGAACTTCTCCGGCTGGCGATGGCAGTTAAGGCACCATTCCATCTGCAGCGTGTTCTCTTCATACATAAGCGGCATCTGGTCTACGGGGCCATGACAGCTGTAACAACCGACACCCTTGGCAATATGAATGCTGTGATTGAAGTAAACAAAATCGGGGAGATCGTGCACTCGGTTCCACTGAATCGACTCGCCTGTGCGGAAGCTGGTCCGAAGCGGCTGCAGCATATCTGCGCTGGTCCACATCTCCGCGTGGCAGTTCATGCAGGTCTTGGTTGGTGGAATTCCGGCAAAACTCGATTCCTCTACCGATGTATGACAATAACGGCAATCAAGACCCAGGCCGGCAACGTGGTGCTGATGACTGAACGGGATGGGCTGGTCCGGAGCAATGTGCTGATTGGTCACATAGGGCGAGCGCTGCAGTTGAAACAGCGCGGCGCCCGCAGAGGACAGCAGAAGGACCACTCCCAAAATGCTGGCTCGGGCCAGAGTGTTTGCACTGCGGTGAAAAAGTTGTGCCATGGATCCTATGTCCGGAAGCAGTCCACCTCAAGCGCCGTTAAAAGCGCTTGCGGGCAGCAGCCCCCGTTCGCCAGTTGCTCAGAGTTCGTGACGAAAACGGATGATTATAAATAAGAGCGGCGCTTTCAGCTACCCTTGAAGAAAGAATTCTTAAAAAAAATTGCAACAGCGAATACAACGGCGCACTGCGGCGCATCGCATCACGAAAAATTCCACAGCAGAAACCAAGCTCCTGAACTTTCGTAACCACTCTGCTCATTCTTCATTGTTCGTTTTACGACCGAAACAGCCGCCACTCTCAATTACCAGCAGCTCTCATTCAATCATTCGCTCAAGTTCTCCGGCGCAAACTAGCTCGCAAGCCTGCGCATCCTACCTAATTAGCCAAAGAATTGAAGATAAGCGAGGAGAAAACGCGCCATGGCCAAAACTGCTGCTGACATTTTGATTGAAGGTCTCATCGACTGGGGAGTGGACACGGTCTACGGATTACCGGGAGATGGAATCAACGGAATCATGGAGGCACTCCGCACACACCAGGAACAGATCCGGTTTATTCAGGTACGACACGAAGAATCCGCAGCTTTCATGGCCTGCGCTCATGCCAAATACACCGGGAAAATGGGCGTCTGCCTGGCGACCTCTGGTCCCGGAGCTGTTCACCTGCTCAATGGACTCTACGATGCGAAGCTCGATGGACAACCTGTGCTGGCGATCACTGGAATGCCATTTCATGACTTGAGTGACACTTTTACCCAGCAGGATGTGGCAACGGACCGGCTCTTTATGGACGTGGCAGCGTACAACACGCGAGTAATGGGCCCCTCGCACGTGGAGAATGTAGTGGAGCTTGCCTGCCGCACAGCCACGGTGTATCGGAAAGTAGCCCACATCGGCTTTCCGACCGATATCCAAGACATGAAGGCGAGCCGCAAAGAGGCGTCCAAGCGGAACGTGGAAGGACATGCCTCACTAGTACATTCTGACAGTGGACACCAGCCCAGCGAGAACGACCTGAAACGAGCGGCAGAGATTCTGAACAATGGAAAAAAGATTGCCATCCTAGCGGGGCAGGGTGCATTGAAGGCCACGGACGCGCTTGAACAAACAGCCGACAAACTCGGCGCGCCGATCGTGAAAGCTCTTCTTGGCAAGGCTGCTGTTCCAGACGATAGTCCGTTCACTACCGGCGGCATCGGGCTGCTGGGTACGCGGCCGTCACAGGAGGCGCTGGAGACTTGTGACACTCTGCTGATCGTGGGCTCGTCATTCCCATACATTGAATTTCTTCCCAAGCCGGGAAAAGCCAGGGCTGTGCAGATTGATTACGACCCCATCAAGATCGGACTGCGCTATGACGTCGAAGTAGGTCTCGTGGGCGACAGCCGTCGCACTCTGGAAGCGCTGCTTCCGTTGCTCACGCGCAAGCAGGACCGCAGCTTCCTGGAAAAAGCGCAAAAAGGAATGGAAGATTGGTGGGAACTGATGTCCAAGCGCGCCACGCATCCTGACAAGCCGATGAAGCCGCAGGTGATTGCACATGAATTGGGTAAGCGTCTGCGTGATAACGCCATTGTCAGCTCAGATAGCGGCACCATCACCACGTGGTGGGCGCGGCA
>DASUBD010000359.1:0-4535 GCA_035763445.1 Candidatus Angelobacter sp. | reverse complement strand
GTGTTCGCGCGAATTCCAGAGCGCGGCGCAGGCTTTCCGTGAGATCGCACATTCTGCCGCCGTCAGCGGAGGCTGGAGCTTTTCTGACCAGCCGCAAACGCTGGCCAGTGACAAATTCTCCAATGCTGACATTGCGGTGATCGGCGGCATTGTGGGCCTTTTTGCCCGCGCCACCACGGAAATGGCGCTGTTCACCAGGCTGATGCAACGCGGATATTCCGGCGGACAGAAGGGGCGCGTAAGCGTTTCCCGGCAGGTTTCCGCGCTCTCGCAGATGGTGAATGTTCATATCCCTAACGAGCGCGAAGCCGGGCTGCGGGTATGGCTTATTTATTCCGACATCAAGCGCACGACCGGCGCGAAGAACGTGCTGAGCCTGTACCGGGTGCTGTCTCCTTTCCCGAGCTATCTCAACTCAGCCTGGCTGGACAGCAAACGGGTGCTCACAGATCCGGCGTTCGACGAGGCGCGAGCAGAGATGAACCGCCGGGCGCGCGCGCTGCTTACGAATTTTCCGGTGAAGGACCATCGCGCACTGCTCAAAGACGTCAATGCCTCGCAATGGCAGGAGATTGAAGAGACCGTGGACGGCTTTGCCCGGCTTCTGCCCCAGTTCGTGCTGCTGACGGCGATCTGGCAGAGATCATTCCCGAGTGCGTCAAGGTTGATTGGGGCAGCGTGAAGAGCATTTTTAGCAATTAGCCATTAGCAATTAGCTCAGCTCAAGCGAACCCACAAAAGCACTGCACGCCTAAGACCATTCCTCTGCATAAGCCTTAGCTCTGCTAACGGCTAATTGCCATTTGCTGAATGCTACCCTGGCGGCCAACTCAGCCTCCTTCCACCCAAAAGATGCAAGTGCAGATGAAACACGGACTGGCCTGAGTCCGGACCCACGTTGTACACCGTGCGATAGCCACGCTCAATGCCGCGTTCTCTGGCAATTTTCGCAGCGACCAGTTGGCAATAGCCGATGATTTCTGCGTCAGCTTCCGTGGCTTCCTTAATGTCAACGATGTGCTTCTTGGGAATGATGAGCACATGCGTGGGCGCTTGTGGCTTTATGTCTTCAAACACAAAGGTCCGGTCATCTTCATAGACCTTTTTTGAGGGAATTTTGCCGGCAATGATGTTGCAGAAAAGGCAGTCACTCATAACCGGAAAATGGTAACAGAGCGCCGCCCCAACTCAGAACGCCAGCACAGCACCTGCGCCAAACAGGAAGTGATGCTGGTTGTGTGTGAGCGTGCTGCTGCCACCGGCGGCAAAGAAGGTATCCGGCTGCAAAACTCCTCCACTCCAGAAGTCGCGCGCTTCCACCCGGGCCCGCAGATGAGGAAGAGGGGTCCTGAAATCAAGACCGCCTCCAAACTGCAACGCCACATTGTTCCTCGTGGTAGGCCCGAGTTCGAGGTGACCCAGTCCCCCGCCGAACGAGGCCCACGGTGATACCGCAGCGGACGAGAAGAATTTCAGTTTGGCGGAAGGAGTGAGGAAGAACAGGTTTGAAGATTCGCCGGACGGGAAGGTGAGAGGGTTTGTAAATAACGTGGTGACATTGTGTCCGGGCGTCTTCAGCATGGGAAGCTCCAGGAAAAGCCTGGCGGGGCCGGCCGAGAGCATGCGACGCGCGTAGCTGAACTCAAAGGCGAAAGTGGTATTCGCGTCCTGCGAGATCGTGGTCACGTTGCATTGTGGTTGAAGCGGCGGGCAGGCTAAGAGACCGGCCACGGACCCGTTCTGGCCTGTGGTGCGCAAGGCACCGGCGGTAAAACTGATTTCGTTCTTTTGCGCAGAAGCCAGAAGTGGCAGGAAGAAAAACAATACGATGAGCTTGTTCATGTTTCCTCCGGGATATGGATACTGCACCTCTAGAACGGGAACTCACAACTTTCTTGCGAGGCTTGCGGTTACGAAGCGGTGGCCTTTGGCAGGCGGGGCCAGCGCGCGTCGGCCGGTTCGAGTCCTTCGCTTCGCTCAGTCGCTCAGGGGAGGTTCTGCGGCGTGTGTGGAAGCGCGGGACCGGCCACAGGGCACCCTTGGGGTGCGGCGGGAGCATTTGGAAACGGGGCCAGCCAAAATCGGCGTGGCCGAGGACCCTGGGCTCCTGTGTCGCTCCTGTAGGCGCTGGAATGCGAGTCGGGTGATCGGCGGATTTTTCTGCCGTCGATCACCATTTCACCAGTTCCACGCGACGGTTCTTCGTCCTGCCGTCTTCGGAATCGTTGGATGCTACGGGCGCGTACCAGCCACAGCCGAATGCATCAAGACGCGCGGCGGGAACGCCATATTTGGCCGTCAGTTCCCGGACGACGCTTGCAGCGCGCCGGCGGCTGAGGTCAAGGTTGTGATCTGCGGAGCCCTGGTTATCGGTGTGGCCAACTACATGGAGTTTCAATCGCTGGTTGCTCTTCAGCAGCCTGGCGATTTCCTGCAGCGTGGGCTGCGAATCCTGGCGCAGAGTGTCCTTGTCAGTATCGAAGTAAATCCCGTAGAGCGCGATCTTGCCGGCGCTGGCCAGCGCTTTTGACATTTCGTCGGCATTGACGAAGGTCATCTTCTGTTCCATCTGCTCGGGAGCAATCACGATGACTTCGGCAAGAGCGCGGTCTTTGGCAATGACCCGTTTCAGCCGCTCAGGGATAATGCCGTCTTTATAGGCGGTCACGAACACGTAGTAATACGTGGGTGAAGCGCCGCTGGTTTTGCCGATCATGAGCCGTTCCTGGTCTTCGTTGTACGCCAGGATCTGGCCAAGGTGGTCTTCTTCGGCCAGCGCGTCCAGGGTTGGCCCGAACCAGCCGTGGACTCCGGCATCTTTCTGGTACATGGTGGTCACGCCCAGGCGCTGGAATTCAGATTTGTAATTGCGGAAAAGCTCGGCGGGAGAACGCCCGGCCGGAGCCACGTAGGTGTAGCGGCTCAACTGCCCGTCAACCTTGAGGCTCTTCTCATATTTCGGCGGCGCCATGTTCGTGGGCGGCCCCAGGGGCAAAACAAACTCGTCAAACTTTGGAGCGCGATAGCCGATGATCTCGCTGCCTTCATAGCGCTTCATCCCCGGCGGGTCTTTGGAGCCGGGAAGATCCGATGCAGCGACCGATGTGGCGACAATGGAGAGCCCGGAAACAAGCAGTGTAAAGAGAAAATTCAAATGCACACGCTTCATAAGTTCCCCCAAATGAAGTGCTTCGCAGTGGTAACGCTCGATGGGCTATGGCGCGAAACTCTAACACAGAACGTCGCGGACACGAAATCCGCGAAGCGCAACCGGCAGCCAATCCATAATTTGGCACGGCCCGAAATGTATGGTAAACATTTTGTCTATTCCCAGTTTTCCAAGAGATCCGAGGGCGTTTTTTGGGGCGCCGCACAAAACCTTACCGCCTGATTACACTGATTTGCACTGATTGAAAGCAGTGGAGTTACGCAAAGGGAGCAGGATCAATGAGAATCGCGCAGAAACTGCTTGTCCCTGCTTTGGTGCTGATGGCGGTCACGGACCTGGGGAGCAGTAGCGCGGTGCAATGGAGGGCGCTGGCTCCTGGCCTGGAGCTAACGTCATTCAAGGCTGTCCACGCCGCAGCAGTGGGAGATTCGAAGATCACTGTGCTGCGGATTGATCCAGCGCTGTGGGAGTTGGACTTTGCGGGCACCAGCCAGAGCGCCGGCGCGGAGAAGCGCACGGCAAAAGAATGGTCAACCGGCAGAAATTTTGTGGCGGTGATCAACGCGGGAATGTATAACGGACAACTGGCAACCAGTTAAGAAATCACCAAAGGAAGGGCCCTGCTCAATGGATGAACTCCATGAACAGGGCCTTCGTGTCAATAAATCATGCGGCAGCGTGGCTGCTGCCTTTGCCAATTTTCACCGTGATGGAGTTGGACGCGGAGTGCACACGCACTCCTTTTAGCTTGAAGCTGCCCGCTCTGAAAAGGGTGGTTGCTGTAATGGGCAGCACGACATCGCCTGCCAGGCCTGAGGGCGGTGTGGCCAGGAACAGGAAATCCCAGATACCGTCCGGTGGCGGCTGAACGTAGATGTAAGACTGAAGTTGTGGCCGGGTCCATCCCGTTGTGGGGACTTTTCCGGTTGCTGTAATGACATAGTGTACGGTTCCACCAAAGATCTCTTCTGAGATCTGCACGTGGTCTACTGACATGACCGGCGCCGAACCGTGCTGGGCGAATTCGGCGGGAAATGGGCCATCTTTTTCAAGTAATGCGGTCAGGTCCTTGTTTTTGATTTCAAGCGATGCCATGGATAACCTCCTGAGTAAATCCGGCTGAACAAGAGATTGGGCTTGGCCTTGAGAGACCTGGGTTGCGGCTGGACGGGGGGGTGCCACCTCAAGTATAGCGAAAATTGGCCTTTGCCTCCGCCACCTGTCTTCTCATTTCAGGGCTGCGAACGTGCTAACCTTTTTCCAGCCCCACACGTCCATGCTGAAGGAGTTCTGTTTGGATCGCCGGGCGAAGATAGGCCTCTCCGCTCTTACCATTTTCGCGGCACTGGTTCTGCTTGCCGTGACT
>DASUBD010000358.1:0-2464 GCA_035763445.1 Candidatus Angelobacter sp. | reverse complement strand
TACCAGTCTCCCGCGAGTGCACGTGGCAGTGACGGGAATTGAAAAGGTAATTCCGCGGCTGGAAGATCTGGCAACACTCTGGCCGGTGCTGGCGACCTCAGGGACAGGGCAGCCGGTAACGACGTACGGGACGCTGATTGGGGGAGCGAGACGGCCGGGAGAAGCCGACGGTCCGGAAGAGTTTCATGTGGTGCTGGTGGACAACGGACGCAGCAGCCTGCTGGGCCATGCGGAAGAAAGGGAAGTGCTGCATTGCATCCGCTGTGGCGCGTGCCTGAATATTTGTCCTGTGTACCGGCACGTCGGCGGGCACACGTATGGAACGACGTATCCCGGTCCGATCGGCAGCGTGCTCACGCCGCATTTGCGCGGTCGCGAGTTTGAACATCTTTCCTACGCGACATCTTTGTGCGGTGCGTGCACCACGGTTTGTCCGGTAAAAATTGATCTGCATCATCACCTGCTACACAATCGTCGCGATTTCATGCGGGCCGGTCACGGCAAGGCTACGGAACGCCTGCAATTCCGCTTGTGGCGAGCAGCCATGCTCAATCCTAAGCTTTACACGTTGGGTGGATGGCTGGGCCGCAAAAGCCTGCGGGCAATTTATGGCATCGGGCTCTCCGGGTCGATTCTGGATCCGCTGCGCTCGTGGAACCGGAAAAGGGCGACCTTGCCGGTGGCCAAACAATCATTCCGCGAGCAATGGAGAAAAGGCCTTGGCAACAGCAAATAATCCCAGCCGCGAAGTGATACTGAACCGCATTCGTGCAGGATTGCAGGTCCCGGTGAACGTGCCTCATCATGAGGAGCCGGCGCGCCCGTTTTTTGCTCCCATTGACAATCCGCTGGAAAGGTTTCAACAAGAGTGCAAGGCGAACCTGATGGAGTTGACGCTGACCAGCGATGCTGCCGGGAGCGCAAAGCAACTGGCCAGCATCCTGGACACGCTGCCGGCGGGTGAGATTTTTGTGCAGGACCACGCTGCACTGCGCAGCCTGATACAGGCGGCGGACGTTGCGCGCGATATCCGTTGGTCGAGCCAGGGAGGTCCGCGTGAGGTGTCGCAGGCAACCATCAGCCTGGCGGAGGCGCTGGTCGCGCAGACCGGATCAATCTTTGTAACGGCTGCGTGCGGAGGCAGAGGGGTCTCAGTGGTTGCGCCGTGCCACATTGTTTATGGGAAGACGAATCAGCTTGTCCCAGATTTGAAAAGCGCGCTGGGCAATGCAAGCAGAAACGGTGTACTACAAAACAATTCCTTCGCGTGCATGATCAGCGGGTCGAGCCGCACGGCAGACATCGAGAAAATCCTGGTTCAGGGAGCGCACGGGCCTATTCGGCTGGCCGTGATTCTGGAGCAGGCGTAGTCTCCCATTTCAATCGGTAAATCAGTGATTCAGTTTCCAGAGGACCTGTCGAAGCATACCCATCCAGACTTCGGCATCATGTGCAGACAGGTTCAGGCGGTGCAGCATGCGGCGAAGCTTTTCTTCAGTGGTTGCCTCAGCTCCCGGTTTGAGATAGCCGCTGGCTCGCAGAATTTCAAGCCAGAGTGCAGCAAGACGGTCAAACCCTTCAGCAGTGGCGAGCATGGGTTGGTCGGACGTAGATGTTTCTGCCTTACGAACTGCGGCATGTCGCGAGAGTTCATACAGGCAGACTGCGACAGCCTGGCCAAGGTTCATGGACAGATGGTGCTCCTGGGCAGGAATGTGCAACAGCCAGTGGCAATGGGTGAAATCGTCGTTGGAGAGGCCGGTTTTTTCCGAGCCGAAGAGCAGAGCAACGCGATCTTTCTGCAAATGGTCCTGAAGCAATGGTGCTGCGGCAGGAAGATGATGGACTGGATGTTGCAGTTCGCGATGATGCAGCGCAGAGGTCCCTACCACAAGCGAGCAGTCGGCGACGGCTTCAGACACTGATTGGAATTCAGCAGCGGAGGCCAGCAGTTCAGCGGCGCCAACCGCAGAACGAGCTTCACGAAACGACGGTTCGTAAGGGTTCACCAAGCGCAAGCTGGAGAAACCGAAATTGCTCATGGCACGAGCCACTGCTCCGATATTGAGTGGGTTGCGCGTGGCGACGAGAACGACGGAGAGACGTTCGAATTCTGGGACGCTGGACAAGAAAAGATTTTACCGCGAGGGGGCGCGCAGAAATTTGGGCACAGGAGCGAAGCTCCCGATTGGAATCGAGCAAGCGGAAATACCCGGCTTAGGCTACTTGCTTCCAGCCCGGCTCCGCCTTTTTTCCCTTTCTCGCGCGGCGGCTGCGCGCCCAAAGCGCAAGGCCAACGGCAGCCGCTCCAGCAGCAGAGAGCGCGGCTTTCCGGCGCATAGGATCAGAGACTGGAGGCGGCAGGGATACGACTCCATTTTCATCACTCCAGGCGGCTTCTCTTACATAGCGCCCGTGTTCGGGGACGGGGAAGTTGCGGCTTAGATCGCGCAGCTGTCCCTGG
>DASUBD010000357.1:0-3095 GCA_035763445.1 Candidatus Angelobacter sp. | reverse complement strand
AAAAACTGGATTGCACGCAGCCAGGATGGCAACGAAGGCGAGTGTTTTCAGCGATACTTTCATTTCTCTCCTCTGGTGTTTCTTTGCTGCGCATTCTTGCCATTCGCAGACGATTCGGCAATGACTGCTGGTTCAATGACTAAAGTAACCGTGCAGAGAACCGCGTCATCACGGCTTGTAACAATGCACAGTTCATGCCAAAAGGTGAGAATCAAGAAATTCAGCAACTTAGGAATTCTGGAGATGTGGCGTGTGTGTCATTTGTACTCAGTTGATGAGGACATCGGATACAGGATTATGGGATTTCCAAGAACCATGGTTGTCAACGAGTGGTTGTCAGCCAGTCAGCACCCATCTGGCGCAGACGATTTGTAGTGGTTCAGAAATAATTGCGCAAATCGCCAAAGCATTCCACTTGTAGAAGACGGACGCCGTCGGGCGGAGAGTCTACAGTCTCGTGTTCCAGAACCCATGTCATGTCATGCGGGACAAAAACGGCATTGATGCCGGCTGCCAGTGCCGGATTGATATCTGAGCGCGGGCTGTTTCCCACCATCCACGCGGTTTCAGGATCAAGCTCATATTTGCTCACAATTTGGCGATAGGTGGGCGCGTTCTTTTCCGCCACGATTTCCACCGCGGCAAAGTAGTCTTTGATTCCGGAGCGCTCCACCTTGCCTGCCTGTTCGGTAATGTCGCCCTTGGTCATCACAATCAGGTGATGTTGGCGGCTGTTGAGATAAGAAAGTGTTTCAGCAACGCCGTGGATCAATTCGATCGGGTAACTTGAAACCTTGTGAGCAAACCCCCAGATGAACTCATGCAACGCTGGAGTGACTGGTCCTTCCGTGAGGCGCTCAAAGCATTTCACCAGAGAATGAGCGAAGCTGTGTGAACCGTACCCTCTCTCCATGATGGTTTCGCGTTCCACCTCGTTCAGAAAGAGGCGCACCTCCTGTGGCGACATGCGTTGATGATTCAGCCGCTCGATAAATTCGGAGATCGCCTGTTCGAAGTAGACGTTATTCTCCCAGAGCGTATCGTCAGCGTCGATGAGAAGCGTCTGGGGACTGGAGATGGACGTGGGCATTTTCTTAAACATGATAACCGGAGTGATTGCCGGAAAGCCTGATTGCCAGAATTGCAATAATTGCCAAAACCGCCGGGATTAGCTTCTTCCGTAATGCGCGCTCGCGGCCTGAGAATTGCTACAATCGCTGCAATGAAAAGTGCAGGCTTCCCGTTCATACTTTTTGCCCTTTTGGCCTCTTCCTCGTTGATGTTTGCCCAGGCAGGGCGTCGCGCCGGTCCGCCGCCCAAAACGGCCGACAAATGTGAAATCCACGAGCCCATCAATCAAGACCTTGCCAATCAGGTGGCCAAGTTCAAGCTGGTGTCCATGCCGTTCAGCGTGGTGGGCCTGAACGAAAAAGAACAGCAGATGGTATATAAGCTGGTGGAGGCCGCGCGCTATCTTGAAGCCATTTACTGGCGTCAAAGCGACTCTCACGGCCTCGCGTTGTTGAAGCGCATCAGCGGCTGCAACCAGGTACAGAACCAGAAGCTGCGTCGTTTCCTCACCATTAACGGCAGCCGCTACGACCTGCTGGAAAACAACAAACCGTTTGTGGGGACGGAAAAATTCTCTCCGGGACGGGCGCTGTATCCGGCGGGAATCACGCGCCAGGAAATCGAGGCCTATGTTGCTAAGCATCCGGAGCAGAAGGCAGCCATCTACAGCCCTTATACAGTCGTAAAACGCCGTGGAACGCAGCTAATTACTGTGCCGTACCACGTCGAATACCGAACCTGGCTTGTACCCGCTGCCAAGGCACTGCGCGATGCTGCCGCGCTCAGTCCCGATCCGGCGTTTGCCAACTTCCTGCGCCTTCGCGCCGATGCCCTGCTCACCGACGATTACTACAAGAGCGATATCGCCTGGCTGGATCTTCAAAATCCGAAATTTGACATCATCTTCGCGCCTTACGAGACCTATCTTGACGACGTGCTCGGGGTGAAGACCTCATACGGTGCGGCGGTCATGATCCGTAATGAATCTGACAGCGCCAAGCTCGATATGTTTATGAAGTACGTTCCCCAGATCCAGGAGGCGCTGCCGCTCGATCCCCAGGACAAGCCCAACTTGCAGGGCAAGAGTACGCCTATGGAAGTGATGGACACGCCGTTCCGCGCCGGAGACTTGCGGCATGGATACCAGGCGGTAGCAGACAATCTGCCCAACGACGCGCGCATCCATCAGGAGAAGGGCACCAAGAAGATCTTCTTCAAGAACTTCATGGATGCCCGCGTGAATTTTGTCGTCTTGCCGATTGGCAAGCTGCTCCTCAAGGAAGACCAGGCGAATATTGCCTCCATGGACGGCTATCTGGCCGCTGTCCTAATGCATGAAATCTGCCACGGCCTGGGACCGGCGTTTGCCCGGACTGCCACTGGGCAGCAGGATATTCGTGCATCCATTGGCCCGGCCTATTCCGGACTGGAAGAGGCCAAGGCAGATGTAGTGGGCCTGTTCGCTCTGGGCTGGCTCATGGATAAAGGTGTGCTTCAGAAGGAACGCGCACCCGAGGTTTATGCATCCTATGTAGCTGGAATTTTCCGCACGGTGCGATTTGGCGTGGCGGAAGCCCACGGGCGCGCGGAGATGATGGAGTTCAACTACCTGAGTGAACAGGGCGCCATTACCCGCGATGCCAAAACCGGCAGATACGCTATTGACTATGCAAAAATGCCGGGCGCTATTGCCTCATTGGCCAAGGAACTTCTGGAAATTGAGGCCACGGGCGATCGGAACCGTGCAGAACAGTGGTTTACGAAGTATGATTCCATGCCAGAAGACCTGAAATCGGCCCTGGCAGGCGCTAAAGATGTTCCCGTGGATATTGATCCGGTAAGCGCCTTTGGTGAACAGGTGCCGTAAGGTCAAAGACAGGCTCGAAGCGACAAGCAATGATCAAGCAGATGCCCAGCATCCCCAACGCAGAAGAGAAGCGCCGTTTTGAGCGGATTGATATCCGCCCTGAGGCGCAAATTGTTGTCCTCGATAAAAAAGGCCGCAAAGCCGGCATCCTGCGCCA
>DASUBD010000356.1:0-2014 GCA_035763445.1 Candidatus Angelobacter sp. | reverse complement strand
CGGCAAGCAGGATTTTCATACATATCTCCCAACTAGCACACGTCTATTGGACGACAACTGGCTAGGGCCAAACTGTGACAGCTATCACTCGTTTAGAACCCGCGGTCATAGCGCCGGAGTGCCAATCCGCCCGTCCGAATCTACAGGGAAGATGGCGTTTGGGTTGCGCAGAGCTCATGTGACCCTGGTCACTGCGTCATGTCTGGCGGAGAACCACAATAAATCAGGGTTTATGTGGCGTCTGGCTGCGATTGCGATCATCCTTTTACTGTCTCGGCAATCTGTTGGTCCGGAATCCATGCTGCAATCCAGTGAGAACCCTGCTGTGCAGGGCGGCAACCCGCTCTGCGCTGCCGCCTCGGATTCTGCATTGTGCATTCTGGTTGAAAGCACGGAATTTCTGCCGTTGCAGAACGCAGACCATCTTCAAGAGCTGAGAAAGTTTTACCGGGACAGCAACTATCGCCTTGCCTGGTTTCACGCAAACCGGCCGACAAGCCAAGCCCAGGCCGTGATCCAGATTCTGGAAGATGCGGACCGCGACGGATTGTCGCCAAACGATTACGATGCGTTGCGCTGGAAAGACCAGTTGGTCAGGCTCAATCAAACAGCAGCGCCTCCCGCGGTCGACCTGGGCCGCTTCGACATGAGCTTGACGATCGCCGTAATGAGATACATCTCGGACTTGTGCTGTGGCCGGGTTCATCCCAAGCTGCTGGGCGTTCACCTTGATGTACCTGCCAGATCTTTCAGCATGGCGGAATTTCTTCGCAAACAGGTAATCGCGTCAGCAGATCTCAGGAACACTTTCAAAACCATTGAGCCTCCCTACGGCGGTTATTGGCGGACCAAGGCTGCGCTCCAGCATTATCTGGATCTGGCAGCCGAAAGTGATGGCGAGCCACTTCCCATGCCGGCGATGTCCATCCATCCCGGAGACACGTATCCGAGCCTGAATGCTCTCAGGCAGAGACTCGTTCTGCTGGGAGACCTGCCTGAGAATGTCCCTTTGCAAGCTGGGTCTAATGTTTATGAGGGCAGTGTGGTTAAAGCCGTGCAAAACTTTCAACGCCGGCACGGACTGACTCCAGATGGAGTGATTGGTTCCGCGACATTCAAGCAGCTGGCCATGCCATTGAATTACCGCGTCAGGCAGCTGCAGCTTACGCTGGAGCGCTGGCGCTGGATGCCTCAGGATCTGCCGTCGCGCCTGATTGCGGTGAATATTCCTGAGTCTGTGCTTCGAGCCTACGATGATCATCACGCATCGCTCACCATGCGGGTGATTGTGGGCAAGGCGTTTCATGATCGCCAGACGCCGGTGTTCCAGGACGTTATGGAATATTTGATCTTCCGGCCTTACTGGAACGTACCCGCAAAAATTGTGCGTGAGGAAGTGGTTCCGAGCGTCCAGAAGAACAATAGTTTTCTTGCAACACACCACTTTGAGCTGGTCGATAACCAGGGACGGCCCGTGTTGCAGCGTTCAGTCAGCACATCCATGCTGCAGGAACTTAGCGAAGGCAAGCTGCGAGTCCGGCAGAAGCCCGGGCCAGATAATTCTCTTGGGCTGGTTAAATTCGTTTTCCCGAATCACTTTGAGGTCTATCTCCACGGCACTCCGGAGCAGCAATTGTTTTCTCGCTCGCGGCGCGATTTCAGCCACGGCTGCATCAGGGTTGAAGACCCAGCAGCCCTTGCCGAGTGGGTGCTGAAGAACGACCGTTCCTGGAACAGGAGCCGGATTGAATCAGCAATGAACGGGGCTTCCACAATTACGGTCACTTTGTCGCAACCGATTCACGTCCTCATCCTTTATGGGACCGCCTTTGCTGAAGAGGATGGTGACATTCTCTTTTTGGACGATATCTATGGGCTCGATTCCGAGCTTGAGCAAGCGCTCGCCAGGCGCTCCGCAAATTCGGCTACTCGTAGCGGAGGGCTTCAATAGGATCCATGTAAGCAGCCTTGCGCGCAGGATAGTAGCCAAAGCCAACTCCCACCAATGCTGAAA
>DASUBD010000355.1:0-8949 GCA_035763445.1 Candidatus Angelobacter sp. | reverse complement strand
ATCCTCAAAGCGCTGAAATATCCTGGATCGGCCTTGCGCACGAGCGCATCCAGTTCCAGGACTGGCCGCTGTCCTGGGTGTTCGGGAATGGTGAACACGCGGTCGCTTTCCTGTCCCGCGCCCGGTGCTCTCGAGATCAGTCCGGCGGCTTTAACTCCCGGCAAGCTCCGAACTCGCGACAGCAGCGTCTCATGAAACGCCAGGACCTTTGCAGGTGTGTCGTATTTCTTTTCTGGCAGTCCGTATTGGAGCGTCAACACGTTGTCTGTCACGCAGCCAAGATCCGTAGTCCGCAAATGGATAAAACTTCTGAACAGCAATCCGGCTGAGACGAGAAGGATTACCGTGAGCGCAATCTCCGCCGTCAGCAAAGCCTTTCGCAGCACCGCACGGGAGACGCTGCCACCGATCGAGCGCGCCGAGTCCTGCAACGCTCCCAGCAGGCTCTTACCGGTGGAAGAGATTGCCGGCACGAGTCCAGCGACAAAAGCGGTTACAAAAACGATGGCGATCGAAAAAGCCATGACCATTCCGTCGACATGGATGGCGTCAGCCCGCGGCAGATCGCGCCAATGCGTTGCCACCCATCGCGTGGCTGAGAGCGACAACAGGAACCCGAGCACACCTCCGGCGATACAGATCATCAGGCTCTCGGTGATTTGCTCCTGAATCAGCTTCCACCGGCTGCCGCCCAGGGCCCCGCGGATCGCGACCTCTTTGCGCCTTGCCGCGCTCCGCGCAACCAGCAGATTGGAGACGTTCAGGCAGGCAATTAACAGCATGCATATCACCGCAGCCATAAGCACGATTAACGGCGTCCTTGCGTCCTCGACAACGTCCTCAATCATGGGCCGTGAAACTACATCTTCGGCCACCGGCTTGCCCTGATTTTGCATGTGGATCTGGTATTGCAGCGCACTTACTTCCTTGAGCGCCGCCGTTGCGCTTTGCTTGTCTTTGATACGCGCTACGACGTAACTCCAGTGATTATCTGGCGTGAATTCTTCCGGCGTGAAGATTGGCGTCTGCGGGATCCAGACCTTGACCTCAGGATCGGGATAGGAGAACCACGCCGGCAGCACTCCAACAACAGTGAATGGCTTGGAATCAATGCGTACTTGCTTTCCGACGATACTCTTGTCGCCGTTGAACCGGCTTTGGAACAGGCTCCAGGTAAGGATTACGACATCGTTGGCGCCAAACCGGTCTTCATCGGGAGTAAACGTACGGCCGAATGCCGGCTGTACGCCAAGCACCGAGAATAGATTCCAGGAGCCGCCTGCTCCGACCACCACCTCGGGCATTTCACCTTGTATGGTGCTGATGTGACCGGCCCACCAGCGCCAGGCGCCCATGTCTTCAAATCCATGAGTTTGTTCGCGCCAGTCGCGAAAGTCAGCTGGCGAAACCTGGTTAATTGGAGACTTCGACTGGCGGAAATGCTCATAGAGCATCACCAACTTGTCCGGGTCGCGAAATGGCAACGGCCGCAGCAAGACGGAGCGCACAATCGTGAAGAGTGAAGTGGTCGCGCCGATACCGAGTGCCATGACCATAATGGCAGTTGATGAGAATCCCGGCGTACGCAACAGCGTTCGGCAGCCGTACCGTAAATCGCGCCAAAGACTTTCCACCCAGTTCCAACTCCACTCTGAGTGCGTTTGTTCTTCCACCACGGCCGGATTGCCAAACAGCCGAACTGCCGCCAGGCGGGCCGCCTCCGGTTCCATCCCCTGGCTCACGTACTCAGCCGTCTGTTGCTCCAGGTGAAATTCAAATTCACTGTTCAGCCGAGATTTCTCTGCGCCACGATGAAACAGCATCGTCATTAACGGTCGAATACGATGGAACCAGCGCATCTTTTCTCTCATAAATTCCCTTACAGAGTGTCAACAACCAGATCAATAGCCGCTGAGAGACGTTTCCAGCTTTCTTTTTCCTTTTCGAGACGCACGCGCCCTGCAGAGGTAAGTGAATAAAATTTGACCTGCCTGCCGGTTTCACCTTCACTCCACTTGCCGCGAATCCATCCCTGCTGTTCCAGGCGGTGCAAAGCAGGATAAAGAGACCCCTGTTGGACCTGCAATACTTCGTTCGAAATCTGCTCGATCCGTTTGGCAATGGCCCAGCCGTGCTTCGGCTCGAGCGAGAGTGTTTTCAGAATCAGCAGGTCCAATGTTCCCTGCACCAGATCATTCGGTTTGCCCATACTATGATTATCTACAATTGTATTGTAGACCGTCAAGGTATAGGCGTTTCATTGGACGCTCGCAGATGAGACTGGTGAGCAGTTTCGGGTTTGAGTCGGCAGAGAACTTCAGGCTTGGAGTCCCTGTAGCTGAAGCCTGTCATAGAGGGATAGGAAATTCTGACTAACATCCTGCTGATGCACTGGATCAGGGAGCACCGTCCTCGTCCTTTGACCATTCAAACTTCTGATGTTTGAGCAGAGGCAACAGGCTGTTGTAATCGTCAGTCCACAGGCGCAGTCCGGGAAGAGGCTCGATCTTGCTCCCGGCTGCTGAAACCTGCTGCAAACCAAGAAAATCCGCATTGTTCGTTACCAGCACCCAGTCAGCGTTATAGACGCCTATATCATCATCTCCTTCAGACGCTACCAGCACGCTGTTAAGTCCGGCGAATTCGGCTTCCTGCTGCACTACGGGAGGGAGATTTAAAAACTGGTTGGAGACGTGCACCGCGAGAATGCCATCGGGACGCAGATGACGCAGATAAAGTTGAATTGCTTCGCGCGTCAGCAGGTGGACTGGAATCGCATCACCGGAGAAGGCATCAACCACCATGACGTCGTAATTTTGAGGCGGCTCCGCTTCCAATGAGAGCCGGGCATCGCCCAAAACAACGTCAACTTTGGCCGGCGTTTCTCGAAGGTAAGTGAAGCGATTGCGAGCGATTTTTTCTACCAGCGGGTTGATGTCATAAAAGCGGAAAAAATCGTCGTTGCGTCCGTATGCTGCCAACGTACCCGTGCCAAGTCCAATGATGCCCACCCGACGGGGACGGTTCCCACAACAATAATCCAGGGCCAGGCCGATGCCCGAATTGTGGCCATAATATGTAGTAGGCGTCATGCGGAGTTCATTGCTAAATACCTGGGTACCATGCTGGATAGTGCCATGGTAAAGAGTTCGGGTGTAGGCGGTGGTCTCCGATTCAAGCTCCTCGGTCACTCGCAAGGTGCCGTAAAAATTGCGCAGCTGATCCATGGCGCCACGGGCGTTTTGACGCATCTGGAAAAATGCGAGCAAGACGCAGCCCATCGTTGCGGCGCTCCAGACGATTCGCGGGAAAGCGCCGCTCTTCCAGGTAACCGCAATCAGCAGCAATGTCATAAGCACCAGGCCGCAGACCAGCTCATAATTAGCGCTGAAGAACAGCGGCGCAAAGATCCCGACAAAAACTGACCCAAGGGCTCCACCAGCCGCGATAGTCAGATAAAAAGCCGTAGCGTGCCGGGGTGAAGGCCGCAGGCGGTACAGCTCGGCATGACAGGCCAGGCAGAAAAGAAACAGGCAAAAGCAGTAGAAAAGGATGGTGAACCAGATGGGCGTGGTGAGCCGATCAGCGAGGTAAAGCTTGGCCGCAATGCCACCAAGAAACAGCGCCACCAGACCGAGCATGAACTTGCGGGGATAAAACCGGGAACCGTTGAATGCCCAGACGAAGCTCAAAAGGTATGCGATGAGTGGAATGATCCAGAGCAGAGGAATGGCGGCCACATTCTGGCTCAGGTGGTTAGTGAAAGCGCACAGAAGAACTGACCCGCAGGCAGATAAAAACAGCCACAGCGCCCGTTGCGCAGCGGTGGGCTCACCTTCCAAGCCTTGAGAGTTCGCTGCCGGGTCGATTGAAGCTCTTCCGGACGAATGTCTTGCCTTTGCCATTCTCCACACAATTACTGCACAAGCAGCCGCAAAAAGCAGAAACCCGGCGACCCATCCCCGGCTTTGCGCACGCAGGCTCAATCGCGGCTCCAGCAGCCACGGATATATGACAAGGGCCAGCAGAGATCCAAAATTTGAAAGCGCAAACAGACGGTACGGCGGAGTCATGACTTCCACCACGGTCTCGTTTGCGGTTCCGCTCGCCGCAGCTTTGGCAAATGCCCGCGAGTACCATGATTGCAGTAGTGGATTGGTGGCTGAGAGCACGAAAAACGGAAGTCCGATGAGAGTGGTCAAAACCAGAAACGCACCGGCGATGGGATGCAGAGTGGAAGCCTGTAAACGAGGATGGAGACTGAACCAAGCCTGACCCACTGCCGCCAGCAACAACACGGAATATACAAGCGCTTGCGCTTGGGGGCGAAGACGAGTGGCCAGCCAGTGCGCGCAGGCGTAACCCAGAAGCAGCATCGTCTGGAAAAAGACAAGGCAGGTGGTCCAGACCGCGGCTGAGCCTCCCAGCAAAGGGAGCAGCCGTTTGCCCGCGATGGGTTCCACCAGGAACAGCAGAAAGCTTCCGAGAAAAATTGCCGTGGCGTAAAGAACGGTCCGGAGAGGCATGAGCGGACTACGATAACACGGGCGGCAAGCGGCTTAAATTAGACGAACGTTCTTATTCTTCGCCTGTGCCCAGCTTACGACAAAGACGCCCGAGTTGCTCCTGCTCGGCAGAAGTGAGCCGCGCCATGATCTCAACGATGCGCCGGGAATGCTGAGGAAAAATCCGGGCAATCAGCTTTCGGCCGGCCGGAGTAATGCTCGCCATGATGAACCGCTTGTCATTTCCCTGCTGCCGGCGTTTGGCAAGGCCGCGTTTTTCAAGGTTGTCAATAACAAGTGTGAGATTGCCGCTGCTGGTAAGAATTCTCCGTGCCAGATCTCCCAGGTTCAATGGGCCGAGATGATAAAGAGCTTCCAGCACCGCGAACTGACTCAATGTAAGATCTGCGTCCTCCAGGCCAACGCGCGCATACGCCATGGCCGTGTTGGCGGCGCGGGCCAGTTTGACATATGCATTCAGGGCGCGTTTTTGGTGGCTTTTGGCTTTAGAGTTCCTGCTCATTCGGAGATTAAGTTAACCGCAAAGGACGCGAAGAACGCAAAGAAATTCAGCAAAAATTCATCTTTCATTGCGCCTTCGCGCCTCCCGCGCAAACCAACCTACTGGATGTCAAAGTGCTCAGGATGCAATAGGGGGTCAGATTTGACCAGAATCGTCTTCTTGCTCAAATCCTCCATTTCCTGCAGCCAGCGGCCGCCGTTGGCTTTGAGGGCTTTGGCCACCTCGGGATTGACGCGGAGCATCACGTCACGCTCAAAGTGCCGTGACATCTTCCGCAATTCAACGTAGATTTCGTTGCACACCGTGGTTACAGACTTGATCATGCCTGTCGCCTGGCAGGTGGGGCAAGGCTGGCCCAGCGTGCGCTCCAGAGACTGCTTGACGCGCTTGCGAGTGATGGCCACCAGGCCGAAATCGTTGAACTGCAGTACCTTGGAAGGGGCACGATCAGCCTTGAGCGCCTCTTCCAGCGCCTGCATGACTTTCTGCCGGTTCTTGCGCTCATCCATGTCAATGAAATCAATCACGATGATTCCGCCCAGATCGCGCAGACGGATCTGGCGGACGATTTCCTTAATGGCATCCATGTTCGTCTTGACGATAGTGTCTTCAAGTCGCGCGGTCTTGCCCACGTATTTTCCGGTATTGATGTCAATTGCAACCAGCGCTTCCGTCTGGTTAATGACGATATAGCCTCCGCTCTTCAGCCAGACCTTTGATTTGAGCGCCTTGTTGATTTCATCAGTAATGCTGAACTGCTCGAACAGAGGCGTATCTTTGCTATAGAGCTTTACCCGCTTCACCAGCGACGACTGGAAGCGGCTGACAAAACGCAGTACGCGCTCGTATTCCTGCTCCGTGTCAGCCCAGATGGCTGAGAAGCCATGGGTCACCTGGTCGCGCAGAATGCGTTCAACAAGATTGAGATCGTGATAGATCAGCGCCGGAGCTTTTGATTTTTCAGCCCGTCCGCGAATTTCATTCCACAGGTTGATCAGGAAGCGAATGTCGGCCCGCAGGTCTTCTTCGTTTGCGCCCGCAGCGGCAGTGCGAACAATGAAGCCACCATGCGCCTCACCGCGCTCGCTGAGCACAATGCGCTTCAGGCGATGCCGCTCTTCCTCCGACGCAATCTTGCGTGACACGCCCGTGTGATGCACCGTGGGCATGTACACCAGGTAACGCCCTGGCAAGGCGATATGGCTGGTAATGCGGGCGCCCTTTTTCGCAATGGGCTCTTTCGCAATCTGCACCAGGATCTCCTGCCCTTCCTTTAGAAGATCACTGATGGCAGGTAACTGGCGCGGGGCCTGGAATCTGCGGCCGCGCATACGACGTCCCTGGCGTCGTCCACCGCGACGATCCGACTGACGCCGGCCACCGCGCTGTGGTTGCTGGTAACCAGCAGTCCCGGTCGCGAGGCGATGCTCGGCCCTCGATCCTTCGAGTTCTTCCTCACCTTCAAGCGGCTCGCCTGCCTCGTCTTCCTCGGCCTCGTCAAGTCCTTCCGCTACTCCCTGCTCTTCATCCTGGTCACCGGCCATGCGATTGAAGCGCTCAAGAAACTCGTCTTCTCCAGCTTCGTCGCCGGCTTCGTCTGCTCTCTCTTCCAATCCTTCAGCTTCATACTGTCCGGTGGCTCGTTCGTTGATATGCGCATCACGGACGGCCTCTGTCAGTTCGCCACCCATCGCTACCAGACGCTCATCTCCGGGCCCAAGCACTTCCTCTTCGAGTTCATCGAACTCGGCCAGGTCGAGGTCTTCTTCGAAGCCGGGAAGATCGCTTTCTTCCTCTTCAATCTCCTCTTCTTCCATCACGCCTCGCGGTGCGGCACGCCAGAGCTGTGGCTCGTCTTCTGCAGGAGACTCGTCTGCCTGAGATTGCTCAACCTCAGGTTTTTCGTCTGCGCTTTGTTCGTGCTGAAACTCGCCTGAAGGCTCTTCGATTACCTGGTCGTTGCCGAAGATACCGGCGACATCCATCTGCTCAAATCGCTCTTCAGCGCGATGCGTACGATCTTCCTCATGCTCCGGGGCGTGCGTTTCCGGCTCCGTAACAGCCTCCCATGCGGAGACACCCGCTTCCTCGTGAGTCTGGGAGTGTTGCGAACGTTCGAAATATTCTTCGCGTGATGGCGATTCCTGTTCCTGCTCTGCCTGGTGGACCGCAGCCGGTTCCGCATGTAATGTGGAACCGCTTGAGCGGCTTTCATGCTGGTACTTGGCAAGGGACTCTCCTGGCAGCACCATGGAACCAGGTGAAAACTGGGCCGTGTTGATGGTGTACTCGGTTGAAGGACGCGCGCTGCGTACAGGGGCCGGGGCTGGCTGCGGTGTTCGTGATTCGCTTGCAGCTGGTGAGCCACCGTATTTGGAGATGGATTCTCCGGGCAGCACCATGGGAGAGAACTCCGACTGTGGGCGCGGCTCCGGTGCGCGCTCATAACGCTCATGTCGCTCTTGACGTTCTTGACGTTCTTGCCGCTCTTCTCCTGGTGCTTCCGGCCGGGTCTCCGGCTGCGCTTCCTGCACGGGCTGTGAGGATGGCTCACGCTCATCGCGATCACCAGGGCGTCCCCGCCCGCGTCCACGACGGCGGCGTCCGCGCCACCGGCGAGAACCTTCATGACTCTGTTCTTCTTCGCGCGATTCCTTTGGTTCAGACTCGGAAGCTTCTTCCCGCGCAGACTCTTCAGCAGCAAACTCGTCCGAGACCATCTCTTCGGCTTCCAGAGCTGGGGCTTCAGATACCGCCTCCGGGCTTTCGCCCATGACCAGCGGCTTGCTGCGCGAAACCACCTGCTCCAGGCCCTCGGCGTCCTCTTCTTCTTCCAGCAGGAAGTCAGAAACATAGAGGAAGGCATCGCGCTCCAACCCGATATTCACGAATGCAGACTGCATTCCGGGAAGTACGCGCGTGACCCGGCCCTTGTAAATGGAGCCGGCGAGCGTGTACTCGTTCTCACGTTCGTAATAGATTTCAGTTAACTGATCTTCTTCCACTACCGCCACCTTGGTCTCATGTGGTGTGGAAGAGACAAACAATTCTTTTGACATGCGTATTCTCCGGTTTTGCCGGTCCGAAGAGGATTCGCCTTTTGGGCCAGGGAGTGGCGTTTGAGAATGGCTTAGCGCGCTGAAGCGCAGTTCATCTGGGTGTCTGGAGATTCAATCTTGGATACATACAGGAATGTAGCTTGCGCCTGGGGATGAACTCCTGGCTCGAGCTTCAGGAACCTGCGTATGACTTGTTTGAAAAATCCTGGCACCTTCGCATTTCCGGGGTTGTGGCCACTCTGCAATTTGCGGGGCCGTTGCCATCCCGTCAACGCTCTCAAATTTTCACTCCAGCTCTCTTCAGAGGCCGGTGCCCTCATTCAACGTCAGGGCTTAACGTTTAAATCTTGTCTAATTGCGCCACGATTAGCGCGTTTGTCCCCATATCCCTGCCCATTAGTTGACGAAACGGCGCATGCGAACGTTCATCACAATTCCCATCGCCATAAACATGAACAACAAGGACGAGCCACCATAGCTCATCAGGGGCAAAGGAATTCCGGTGACGGGCATAAACCCAACCACCATTCCTGCGTTGACCAGGACGTGAAATAGCAGCACAGCTACTACTCCCATCACTACAAACCCTCCCGCGCGGTCAGGCGCGGTTTGAGCATTGTGGATCAAACGCATCAACAGTATAAAGTATAGCAGCAGCAGGGCCACCGCGCCGACAAACCCGTGCTCCTCTGACCATGCGGCAAAGATAAAGTCAGTGTGAGGCTCGGGCAGAAAAGCGCCCTGGGTCTGCGATCCACCGCGTATTCCGCGGCCCCAAATGCCCCCGGAACCTACTGCAATTTTGGATTGCTCAACTTGATACCCCGACTTCTGGGAATCGGCTTCAGGGTGAAGAAAGCTG
>DASUBD010000354.1:0-19150 GCA_035763445.1 Candidatus Angelobacter sp. | reverse complement strand
TCATCGAACTTTTTGCCTGACTCTTAATCAGTAGGTTGAAGGTTCGATTCCTTCCGCGCTCACCATTTAAACCCGGCCGTTCAGCGTCACCATCATCAGAGCGCTTCTGGAGCCATGCGCGCGTGTGCTGGCGCCTTCAGGCATACAGCCACGCTTTTCGGAGAGCAGCGCAGGCGCGTCCTGGCAAACGTTGCAGTGTCGTAGCGAATGCTTGCGGCTGTTCCCTTGGGTTCAGTGCTGGCTCATCACGGCTAGATAGAGGTTACCCGCGAACCTGCTGGGGCGTCTCATCGAAGATTCTTGAACAGCACCACTTCATCACCGAACTGGTTATAAATCAGAGAATCGATCATCTGGCTGGCCAGGTGGATTCCGAATCCGCCGGGCCGCAGCCCCTGCAAGATGCGAGCAGCGACGGAGGCGAGCGGATCTTGCGCTGCTGCTCTGGCATTGGCCATAGCCTGCTCTGTATCAAAGCCTGCTCCCGGGTCCCTGATGTAGTAGAGGATTGCGCTGTCTGTGCGGAGATAACCCACGTCGACTTTCAATGTGGGGTTGAAACGGCCTCCATGTTCCATTGCATTCAGAAGCAGTTCCCGAAACGAATGCAGAATGTTGCTTCGAACCTCATCAGGAAGATCAACTTTTAGTTCTCGACCATATTGGACCATTCGCTCGGCCGCAACCATGCTGCAGCGAACACGCAGTGATATCCACTCGGGCTTTGCGGATACAACCTCAATGCAGTCACTCCACACAGGGACAGTTAGGGCTGCCTCCACCATGGCGGCAAAACTGCCATAATCAAGAGGCGTGCTGAATAGAGCAAAGGCGTGTGCGCGCAACGCGGCAATTACTTCAGCAGGAGTGGCTGCGGGAACAAGAATAATGACCTTTACGGTATCTCCTCTTTTTTTCTGAAGGGCTGCCAGCAATTCAATGTCATCGCTGGCGGATGTAAGCGGACTGGTCACGATCAGGTCGAATCGATCTCGCAGAGCCGTTGGTAAGAAGTCATCCAACGTAGTTGTGACGACCTCCATTTCACTGGCGGATCTCGCATCAGAAAAGAAAGAGCTCAGGCATGGATCGTCAACTGCGAGCACACGGCGAGGTTGATCGATTGAACTTGCTCCCGCAAGAGCGCTCATAATGGCCTGCGCTCGATTGCGCAGCTTGCGCCCCGGTGAACTTTCGAAAACGTCTCTATCTCACATGCCTGCAGGGAGACCATAACGCAGGGTAAGCATTCTAAGATCAAGCCGTAACTGTAATTTCTGCCGGTGTCGGTCCAACGTCATCATCAAAACCCTACTTTAAGCGGCTCTCCTCACCTGTAGTTCCTGCCCCACAGGTAGTCATATCTCACGCTGAAGCCGGTGAGCGCAGGGCCATTTCTATGCACCAGAGCCCTGGCAAATTCGAGTATCAGCGCGTTCCGGCGATTCAGTGAAACATTGAGCTCGGTGCCCAGAATAAAATTTCTTTGTGGATTGTCCTGGTCGACTCCGCCTACAGAAGTGGTGCCGCGAAATGAGTACCGTGTATCGAGTGAGGAATAGACTCTCTCAGTAAACGCGTAGCTTAGGTGTGCCTCTACTCCAGGCAGCGGCTGTTGCCGCAGGATCTCCCTTCCACGGTAGGAACTGTTGTCTGTGTAGAAATAGACATTGCCGTACGCATCGAACTCCCATTTCTGCTTCAAACCAAACGGGCAGGAAAGACCGGCTTCCGGTTTGAAGGACCAACGATCCGATCCCAAATTGAGAATCTTATTGGGATCGTATGAGCCCGTGGGTGCGGTCATAGTAAAACTCACGCCCAGAGTTGTCTCTGGCTCGTAGCTTTCGAACTGCGATACGCTGAGAGCGGGACCTCCCTTCAGCAGCATGGCCACCGAGTAACTGGAGTCTCCTGCGCCGATGGTAGAACCCTGGATGGTAGTTCCGCTCACTGACCCGCTGAGGCCCGCGACAGGAACAGCGGCCTCCACCCACATGAGCCGGTGAAGCAAACCAAAATAGCGTGTGTAATCGAGGGTTCCCTGGTTCAGGTTCACGTTTGCGTTGGCGATGACGATTGACGTATCAATCGAAGAATTGGCATGCACATAGGCATAGCCGAGTTCCAGCTGATTCAAACCTGCGGGACTGTTGGTGTAAGTGAGCGGATCAGTGAACTGGGCCCGTGCTGGTTGAGGGAAATAGGAGACGAGAGCGAGGCAGGCAAGAAGCAGCCGTTTTTTCAAAACACTACCTTGATCACCCGGAGTACCAGTTCTTCAAAAGAGAAGATGGTCAGCAGAAGAGGGGACAGCGGAACCGCTGCAGCCAGAGCTAACCGTGCAACATCCTGAACACCGAAAGGAATCACCCGCATCTCGCGTACGATATCGTAACTATTTCCCAGATCGGCAAGTGACTGTATGTCTGCTGCCCCAAGCAATTCCTCGGACGGAGAGGATCCGCCCATCCATTTGCGGTCGAAGCGTTCGACGTAACGCTGCGCGAACAGCCCGTAGTCGGCAAGGCCTTTTCTGCGAACACGCGCCATGCGCGGAACGAACATCAACAGCGGTCCAAGCACTACGAGGAGTAAAAAAACGATAAACCCGCCAATTTGGAACTTGAACGACCGGAGGCCCTCTCCGCCATAGAGGACGCGATCAGCGACGATACCAGCAAGAATCGCGCCCTGCGCGAACAGGATGGGAGCATAGGCATAGGCGCCCTTCCCGATGAAGCTCAATCCGCCGCAGCGGTCCGGATGCGTGGGTATCAGGTTCAGTTCGATGCGATTCACCTGCCAGAGAAACCGGAACCAGATGAAAAGTCTCATGTACCAGCGCAATAGCACAAATTGAAACAAGGGCAGACTCACAAAGGCATACCAATAACCTGCCATGGTGAGATTCCAGCGGCTTCCGGGAAGAGCGTACCAGGTGGTGAATCCGTACTCACTTCTGCTGTTCCAGACCAGCATCCCCAATGTATAAACTGCGGCGAGAAGCGCGACCTCCACCGCGACTGAGTTGCGAATCCTGATTGCAGACTGGATGGCGTTACGAAAAGCAGGCATGTCCTGGGGAAGCACGATTCTCCATTCTACGAAGCGCCGCACGACCACGCGCAGGCGCGAATGAACCAGCAGTTCCGCGGCGATGAGAGTGGGAAGTGCGGCCAGAAAGCGAGCATGCGCTTCTATGTCGTGGAAAAAGGAGATGCGTTCCGTGCCTCTGGCAAAAGCCGATAGAACGAGCAGCGGAAGCCAGGTGATGATGACCGCCGCGACTATCCGACGGTTCAGCAGCTCCATCGCATCGCCTTCGAGGTGGGACCTGCGAAGGAGCTGGTAGAGCGGCCCGCCGAGCACTAAAGAAAAATCCGGCACTTCCTCAAAAATACTCGGCTCTTTGTGCTCTGTGTCACTTCTGAGAGAGTCGGTCCTGGTAGCAGCGCTTGGGAAGGGCATGTGATTCTATTTGTATTCGTGCATATCGCAAGCCATCGTGAAACTGTAAAAACGTGAAAGCGCGGCCCTTCAAAGAGTCCTGGCAGACCCATTGCGGAAAAACGCTTTCCCCATCGTTTCCATTCTCATTTCTATTTCCGAAGCTGTCACGAAGTTCGGAAACAAATCAGGAACATCCTCGCCTGATTTTCTGACGCACATAAACAACGGGCGAATTCAGGTCTATTTCAACACTCCTGACAACAATGATGCTACGCGGGAGCCGCCCTTCGCCTGCACAAATTGCGTGAGCACAGGCACAAATTTTGTCGTCATGTCAGGAGAGAGCCCCAGCTTCTGAAATGACGTGGCAGCCGAGGCCAATCCACCGGCTGATCCCGGCAATGAGCCTGAGAGCCCGGAAAGCGCGCCTCCACCTGCCGGCGAACTCGCTGCCGGTGCGGCCTTGAGCAGTCCATTCATGCCCGGAACTACCGCGGCTATCTGGCCAAAGTCGGCCGGACTCAAACGGCCCTTGGCCAGCTTGAACAAGGTGCCGGCTCCGCCTGTGGCTTGCGCCGGCGTCACTGATAACTGTTTGCTCAATTGACCAACGAGTTCCGGACTGGGACTCTTCTCAACGGTAAGGTCAGACTTCTGGGCCTGAACTCGGGCAGCGCTGAACGCCAGGAGAAGAAGCAAGTAGAGGGAACTCCCAGCCATCATCCCCTTGCGCATGTTGGCAACTTTCATATTCCCTCCTCCCCTCTAGTAACTCTCCAGCTGGTTGGCCTGCGCAACTGTAAATGCTCACAGCATCTGCCTGCTATCTGAATGACGTATTTGGGGCATTTTTCAGACGGACGGGGCCAGCCACATACTGGCAAATCTTGCAGTGTCGTGGCCAAATGCTTGCGGCTTACGCTCAATCAGGGTGAGCTGCAATTCAGCCCACCTTTGGCTCTGAGTCGAACAGCGGAGACTTGGGTGGGCCGGGATGATTCTTGGCAGCTTGGTTGCTGAATCGAGAGACCAAACGCTGGCGCGCATTGAATCATCCCGAAAGAATTACGTCTATGCATTTCGCTACACAGCTGAAGTATTGGTGTGCGTTTGTAATTCTCTGCACCGCAACTGGTCAATCCATTGCCAGATCCATTGTTCAGGAGGAGCCTCCCAAATCCGCTGCCGAAGAGACCACACCTGCCCCACCCACTGCTCCCGTGGTCGTGGACGGTAACACGCTGTTTCTGGTGAGAGGCCTGTCTGCCTATCCGGCGGAGAGACGTGCTCAAGACATAGCCGATCGCATCAAGATGGTGGCCGCAAACCATGGTTATTCGCCACAGTCGCTCAGGCTTGAAGATGCGCCGATCGGAACGCGTATTCTGGCCGATAGGCAGTTCATCATGAACGTTTCAGATTCGGATGCGAGGATTGAGGGTGTACAGCGGCAAGTAGTAGCCCAGGCCTACATGACGCGGGTCGGAGAAGCCATCATCGAATTCCGAAACGACCGCTCACCCAGGGCTCTGGCACAACGCTTGATGTTTGCTACGGTTGCAACTCTTGGACTAGTGGTCTTTCTTTGGGTTGGGCACGCAGTTTTTAAGAAGAGCCGATCTGCACTGGAGAGGCGCTACCGGGAAAGGATTCATGGACTTCACATTCAGTCGTTTCATATCCTCCGGGCCGAGCACATGTGGCGACTACTCACTGGCGCACTCAGCATCCTATGGGCAGTGATAGTTCTGATCGCCGTCTATGCTGACTTGCACTATGCATCAGTGTTGTTTCCGTGGACACGTGGATTCGGCAACAGTCTATTCACGCTGTTGGTGACCCCGGTGGCGAGCATTGGCGCATCGCTCCTTAACGCTATTCCCGAACTTGTTTTCCTCGGCGTTCTGATAGTGGTCACCTGGTATGCATTGAAACTGGTCCGCCTTTTCTTTTCCGGCATCGAGGCTGGCGCCATTACGTTTTCTGGATTTGACGCGACGTGGGCACGCCCAACGTATCGCCTGGTGCGAGTGGCAGTTGTTGCGTTCGCGCTCGTAGTGGCATACCCGTACATTCCCGGCTCAGGCTCGCAGGCCTTTAAGGGTATAACTCTATTTATCGGCGTCGTTTTCTCCCTTGGTTCAACTTCCCTCATTGGGAACATAGTATCCGGGTACAGTATGGCGTATCGACGCTTGTTCAAGCAGGGCGACCGAGTCAAGATCGGCGACTTCATGGGGGATGTGGAAGAAATAAAGTTAATGTCTACTTATCTTCGCACTCCGAAGAATGAGGTGGTCGCTGTGCCAAATTCGACCATTGTGAACTCTGAAGTCGTAAACTACAGCACATTGGCCCAGAAAGAAGGCCTGATCCTCCATACAACGGTTGGAATCGGATATGAAACCCCCTGGAGACAGGTGGAGGCCATGCTGCTCCAAGCAGCGGAGCGAACGTCTGGCTTGCTGCATGAACCCAAACCATTTGTACGGCGAACGTCACTCGGCGATTTTGCAATCACCTACGAGATCAATGCTTACACCAATGAACCGCGGTTTATGAATGAGCTTTACACAGGCCTGCACAGCAATATTCTGGATGTCTTCAACGAATTCGGAGTACAGATCATGACGCCCGCATACGAAGAGGATCCAACGCAGGCAAAAGTAGTACCGAAGGACCAATGGTACGCTGAACCAGCGAGTAAGCCCCATAGCGACAGTGCCAGCCCGTCGGAAAAACAAGCAGCGGCTTGAAGGGAAGCTGGGATATCTGAGTTGGCTTCAAGGAACGGAACGGTACCAATGTCGGACACCATATCCGTGACGAGGACCCCTCCGGGGCGATCTTGAGGCGAAATCCACAAGAAAATCGACCGTCGAGACAACCGTCGTCAAGCGGCTCTGGAGCAACGCTCAGTGGACCGGCGGGTCGGGGATTAACGGGGGCGACAAGGTTGTTCGCGTGCTGGGAGAGAAAGCTTCCGTTCGAGGCAATCCACTCCATTGAGATGTGGGTCAGAGAGGAAGCCCGAACCAGAGATTGAGACACTCGGCGCGGCTTGCCCGCAGCGGTCAGTGCCCTTAGCCTCCGGCCCGGCAAACAGCCGCTCACACAAGTTCACGCGAAGGCATAACGAGGATCGCAGATCTTTCTGGGTCATGAGGATAGTTATATCGATCAGGCTGCATAAGCAACGCAGGACAACTCGCCACAGGAAGCAGGATCAACGGGTTCAATATCTTGCATTTGTACCTCGACCCTGATGCTTTTCATAATCATTTCAAGCGTGAGAACCACTCGAAAACTGCCTTTTTGACGAAGCAGGATACCCTCCGTACCAGCCATGATTCCGGAACGAATTCGCACTCTTGACCCTGACGTGAGATACGGATGTGCTTCGATTCGGCCGTGTCGAAGGCCGTCGCGGAGGAACTCAATGTACGACTCAGGAACCGATGCTGATTCCCGACCTCCACCTACGATCGAGAGTACACCTGGGACGGCGAGGAGAGGTAAGCGGCCCTGACGCCCGATCCGCACAAAGATGTAATTTGAAAAGAGGGGCAGTTGCAGCACGCGTTTTGATCCATCTTTCCATCTCCGCTGCGCCTGAAGCAGAGGCAGAAAATGTTCTATCTCCCGCGCGGAAAGATGTTCCTGAACGCGTTTTTCATGTCGCGGCAAAGTAAAAACGGCGAACCAGTTCCGGGGCGACTGTAAGGTATGGGAGCCATCATTAAGATGGTCAAGACCAGCGCTCATTATGCCTCACCTCGCGAATCAGACATAGCTTCTCTTTTCTTCTCAGTTGGATACGAAGTTTCCACAACCATGGCTGAAACACGCAACTGTGACTTATGGTTATCGCCTGGAGGGAAGAGACCTTGAGCCCGGATCGCTCTATCCGCTTACCAGCGCACGAGTATTTACTATTGTTCTCAGTGCGAATACAACTCTCCGCAACACAGAAAGGAGGACAGTAAACTATCCTTTTTCAGACAGGTGTTCGTAAGTCGAATGCGGACGCTCGCCCGGCCTTTATTCCTTTAGCCGGCAACGCAAAACCTGGTTTTCATCCGGTGCGACAACCTTCTTGATGACGCCGCTTCCGCAAGCTCACGCAGAAGGGGCAGCGTTTCCTCCCATCCCATGCAGGAATCCGTAATGCTCTGACCATAAATCAGTCGTTCCCTCGGCGCCTGCTGCTGCGCACCCCCAACCAGATTGCTCTCAAGCATCACTCCCATGATCCTTTTTTCCCCCGCTTCAATCTGGTCTGCCACTGCATGACATACTTGCGGCTGTTTTTTATGGTCCTTCGCGCTGTTGGCATGGCTGCAATCGACCATCACGCGAGGTGCGAGCCCGGCATATTCGAGGCATGTGGCTACCCGCGATATCCAGTCAGAAGAAAAGTTCGTGTTGGCACGTCCACCACGCAATATGACGTGACAATCCAAATTTCCGGTGGTTGCGAAAATGGCCGTCCGTCCGGATTCTGTCTGGGCCAGGAAAGAATGGGGCTTGGATGCTGAAAGCACGCCATGGATTGCAATCTCGATATCTCCCGATGTCCCATTTTTGAATCCTACGGGACAGCAAAGTCCGGAAGCCAATTGCCTGTGTACCTGGCTTTCAGCGGTGCGCGCACCGATTGCCCCCCAGCTGATCAGATCAACAAGATAAGGCGGCGTCATCACGTCAAGAAACTCAGTTCCTGCGGGCACGCCCATTTCTGCCAGATCAATGAGGAGTTGCCGCGCAAGCCGAAGCCCATCGTTGATCCGGAAGCTTTGATCAAGCCCAGGATCGTTGATCAATCCCTTCCATCCTGAAGTAGTGCGCGGTTTTTCAAAATACACACGCATCACAATCAGCAGTTCATGCGTAAATTCCTCAAGGGCAGCATGAAGCAAACGGGCGTATTCACGCGCAGCCAGGGGATCATGGATTGAACACGGCCCGACAACCACCAGGATACGGTCATCACGTCCATGCAAGATGTTGGAAACTGCAGCGCGCGTATTTTGCACTGTGGCGTACGCTGCTGGCGTCCGGGCCAGTTCCTTCATCAATATGGCAGGGGATACCACTTCTTGAATGTCCTTCAGACGTAGATTGTCAGTTGAATGCATTTGCCTGGTCCTATGCACCCGGTTCAGCGGGTTGTTTTTTAGCAATGGTGTGAAGGCCGCTTTAAAGGCACTTGCAATATCTATGGGATCGCTCGCGGGCAGGCATCGCTGGATTAGGAGCCAGGTCTAGCCAATTTTTCATTGATGTGCGCGAGCTGTGCCCGGTCCGGAATTCAAGAGGAAACTAACATCGCCTGCATACTGGGTAAAGGATTGGATTCGAGGAGAATCTCCTTTTCTCCAAACAGCCTTTCGGCAATGATACCGCGTTCCTTGCATGCCTCAATCAGGCGGTTCGATTCGACGATGGGCCTTGATTGCTCGGTATACTTGATGCTCATGATGTAGTTCAACCATGGTTCCTGGCCCATGGCGTACACATATGCCTCGCGACAATGAAAGGTATTGATAATATGCATTGCCTGATCAAAGTTGGACCCGGAAAGCCTGCGTGATTCATCCATTGCGCGCTCCAGCTTTTGAGTGAGCAGAGGGCCATAAAGCCAACTAAGGGGAGCGCCATCGCATTCCATGCCCAAAAAGAGCACGTCCACATTGCCGATCTCGCGATGGAGATGCTCGTAAAGATGAGGTTCAATGTTGCAGGAGTCCGCGGCGAAAAGTAAGGAATGTGGGCCGATTCGCACGAGCCATGCAAGCTTGGTCATGATGTCAAGGTCGGCATGTTCACCGAAAAACGGGAGACCGGTGATGTGTACATTTCCATCATGGATCTCTTCCAGTTCGTCAATTTCAATCACGTTCTTAAACCCACAGTTCTGGAACAGAAGCCTGAGGGAGGGGTCCTGCAGCCTGCCGCCATTATTCCGTGGAACAACCACGTTCTTCACTTTGTGACGAATCTGCAGCAGGGTTTCGAAAAGAATATGATCCTGATGATCATGAGTGATAAGAACGTAATCAATGGAATCGGGAAGATCAAGGTAGGTGTACCGTGAAACGCCATTTTCGTAGGTATAACTCAGGACCGGGTCAAACAGCATGCTGATTCCCTGCGTTTCGATAAGAATGCAGGCATGCCCGAAATATCTCCAACGCAATCCAGAACCTGAATAAGAAGAATAGCCAGGCGGCGGTTCCGTCGTAAGGAACGATCGTAAAAGGTCATCCTGCGAATCGGGAAGGCGCAGCAGTTCTTTGATTTCGCCCCAGGAGCGTGGAACGGATTTCAGGCGAAAGAGCTCATCCACCGCCGTGTCACTGAATGACAGGGGAATATTCAGAGCATCGTCTGAGCCAAGCCGTGGCGTGCTGAGCACAAAAGGCCGGTCATCGCTGGAAATCGTGGAAAGCATAAGACTCTGCTGTGACGGATCATAGTAGCCACTGCGGTAGAGCAGGGGCTCAATGAATCGAAACGAAGGATGGTTATTCAAATCATAAACAAGTTCCACATAACCACGCAGGGCTGGAGGAATCTTCGGATACAGAGAATGGAGGCTGTAGCCTCTTGCCGAAGATCTCAGCATGGAATCCAGTGAGTCTATGGCTTCCGACAACTCGATCAGGGCTGCCCGTTTGCGCTTAGTCGAGTCGCGCAACTCGCGGATTTCATCCACCCGCTTTCCGTCATAGTCAATAAACGGGCCGCCCAGCATCTTGGGGTTCTTTACCGCATTGGCATGAATTTGAGGCGCGTTGATGTATGAATCCATGATTTTGAAGTGCCGATGAATGATGTTTCTGGCAGTCGTAGACGGAGGGATCAGATGAGGCCATGCATACCATTGGTCTACCAGTGGCTCAACCTGTACATTCTGGCGCAAAAAGTATTGCTCGTGGTTCGGCATAGTTCTCTCCTTTGCTCATCCAGTTTGCTGAAACCTCTTGTATAAAATCCGTGTGCGGCAAAAGTTTTATGTGCTTTTTCGGTATGCGAGTGCCGCCACGGTGCCGGCCTCGCTGCTCAACACCGCTCCTTCGTCAGGAGCGCCGCTCAGCCGGGCTATTCTCCGGCCAGGTGCGATTTTCATCGCGACCAACACGGGAGTAGCCATGAAGGTGGTAACCAGGGCCACGGCAACCATCATGGTAAACAGCACAGGAGACAAAATTCCTAAATCCAGCCCGACGGTGAGTACCACGAGTTCCACAAGGCCGCGTGTATTCATGAGAACTCCAAGACCGGCCGAATCCTTCCATTTCATTCCCAGCGCATAGGAGGTTACGCTTGCGCCCAGGAACTTGCCGAGCGTTGCTATGGCAATGATCGCGAGCGTGCAAAGCCACATCTCTTTTGAGATCAAGTCAACGCGGGTGCGCAGCCCAGTAAGAGCAAAAAATAGCGGCAACAGAAGGGCAAGCGTAAGCGACTCGATTTTTTCGCGAAGCTGCACCACCAGCCCAGGAATGTTTGGCATGATCAGGCCTGCAGTAAATGCGCCAAACAGAGCATGCACCCCGATCTGTTCCGTGGTCCAGCTTGACAGAAGAATCAGCAGGACCACGGCCGAAAGAAGGCCTGGTGTCAGCCCACGGCGTTTCCAGAATGTTTCGAGATAAGCCGTCGCCCAGCGAACCGGGCCCAGCATGCCTGCCACAAACAGGAGAAATTTCAGCGATGTCATCGCCAGGACGGCCCGATCCGAGGCCGACCGCACCATGGCGGTCAAAGCCGCCAGCAATAGCCATGCGCTGGCATCGTCAATGGCAGCACACGATATGGCGATTCTGCCTAAATCCGTGCCCAGCAAACCACGCTCTCGCAAAATTCGCGCAAGGACAGGAAAGGCGGTCACGCTCATAGCTGTCCCTACGAATAAGGCGAAGTGAAGAAAAGAAACATGTGCCCCGGCAAACTTCGGATACAGCAAGCGGGCCAGGCTCACACCTGACAAAAACGGGACGATGATGCTGAAATTGCTGGTAAGGACTACCGTGACCCTGCTCTTGAATAGACGGCCGATGTCCACTTCGAGACCCACAATAAACATGAAAAGCAGAATGCCCAGTTGGCTCAAAGCTGAGAGAGTTACGAGGGTAGAAGACGGAAATGTGTAAGACAATGCCGATGGAAAGAAATAGCCCAAAAGAGACGGACCAAGCACAATGCCAGCAATCATCTCCCCGACCACGCACGGTTGGCCCATGCGTTCGAACAACCAGCCAAAAATGCGCGTAGCAAGCACAATGGCTCCAATCGACATCAGAAGATGCGCAATACTCATAGAGTGTTCCGTGCGATTCCAGGAGGGTTCAGTTCAGTTTTCCAATGTTGGCTCAGTTTCTCTTAGCGCTTCAGGAGGGTGGCGGGCGACCTTGCCATAGGAGCTTTCAAAATATGCGAGAGGCGGCTTTTCACTTATTCTTACGTGAAGGGCCTGCCCAATAACAATCCAGTGATCACCCACGCGTATTATCTCTGTGGTGATGCACTCGAGTGTTCCGGGCACATCTTCCAGCAAGGGGACACCGGTAAATCCCGGCCGCCATCGGACCCCGAGAAACCTGTCGCTCCAATTTCGGGAAAACTGGACGGACAAATCTCTCTGGCCTTCGCTCAGGATGTTAATGCCAAAGTACTTTCCTATCCCAAAATGAGCGAAGATGGCGGCGCGATGGTCAATGCACACAAGTACCAGCGGAGGCGTCAGGGACAGGCTCGTAAACGAGCTTAGTGTTATGCCGTAGGGTTTCCCGTCTGTTCCCACCAGGGTAGTCACCGTTACCCCGGTGGGAAATTTGCCGCAAACCCGGCGGAAGTCTTTCAGATCAAAACCGCTCTCGCTCATGATGACACCTCCTGAGGTGCCCGAATGCTATGCAACGGGGGCAACATGGACTTTGTAGCGCAGCTCTTGCTTGATATCGATGTGTTGATAACGTGATGCGAGATATTCATACGCTGATGGAAGTGTCGCCACCAGATATTTTCCCCGTCTTTTAGTGCTCTCAAACTGCTTCAGGGCTGCTGCTGCGCCGTCGTAATAATTGAGGATGGGCAGGCTCTCAACCGGCCGGAACCCGAGACCGAGCAGCATCACGCTGTAGGAATATGCTTCAAAACCATGGAATTGCGGATTGATGGTCCTGTTGGTAGGTAAACGCCGTTTCCACAATTCAAGGCCCTCCGCCAGATTCTCGGGCAGCTTGATTTGCTTCTTGGTCGCTTGCCAGAACGCAGAATCGGTCCTGGTGCTGGCGAAATAGTGGAGCACAAGAAAATCCCGAACGCCGTCAATGCACCCCGCGATCGCCTTGTTATAACTCTTAATGGTCGCCGCATCGTGGCCGGGAAAGTGGTTGACCAACTCTTCGATAGCGTGCTGAATGAAAAATATTCCGGTTGATTCTAGTGGCTCGACGAAACCGCTCGATAGGCCGATGGCGACGCAATTTTTGACCCATGAATTACGGTTCCTGCCAATACGCATCTTGATGTGGTTTGCTTTGCAGCCTTCCGCACGGACGCCCAGGTGCTCTCTGAACTCCTGCTCCGCCTGCTCCGGAGTGATGAATGCGCTGGAATAGACGTAACCCGTGCCTGTCCGGTGGAATAACGGTATGTTCCACACCCAGCCGCAAGAAAGCGCGGTAGCGGATGTATACGGATTAATTCCTTCGCGCGCCTGATCGCTAGGCACTTGCATGGCAACTGCGCGGTCGCACAGAAGGGACTCGGAAAATGAAATGAACGGCTCTCTTAGAGCCTGGTTGATGAGCAAGCCGCGGAACCCTGTACAATCCACAAACAAATCTGCGTCAATAAAGCCATGCTTCCTTGTTTGTACGCCGCGGATACTTCCATCCAGAGCCAATACCACATCATCCACTTCGTCCAAAATCTCCGTGACGCCTCGATCCTTCGCGTATTTGGCCATGAATTTGGCGATGAGACTTGCATCGAAATGATAGCCGTACGGATATTGGATTTTCAGTTCACGCAACAGGCAAGGATCGTTAGGGTTATCAGCGGTTTCTTTGACAAACTGGGCATCATAGACCTGGCCATCCATATACCTTGGTGATCTCTGGGCCTCACAGATTGCGGGGATAACGAAGCATGTTTCATCAAAGCGCTGTTCGCTGCACAGCTTGAGCCACCATTCAGCCACGTTGTGTCCCTGCACCACATCGTAGCGTTGAAATGGATGGTAAAAATGCCGGCGCTCCGCGTTCCAATCCCTGAACTTGATAGCGAGCTTGTAGCTGGCGTTGCATGCCGGCATCCAGTCTTCCTCCTGGAGTCCCAAAAACTTGAAAAAAAGATGGATTGTGCTGAAGGTTGCCTCACCCACGCCTACGGTGCCTATGGTTTCGGACTCCACCAGGCTGATATCGACATCATGTCCGATGGCTTTGCTCAGATATGCCGCTGTCATCCATCCAGCAGATCCGCCTCCAACAATGAGAACTTTCTTCTTCTTGTTTTCCATTTATTTCTCCTTTGCAGAACAGAGCAGGCGGACGGCAGGCAAAATGCCGGCACTGCTTCCCGTCTGTCGTTAAATTTTCAGATTTGTTCAGCGGCCTTAAACGCGCCAGAAACAACTTGAAAGAAGGGTGAGCCTGAAAGTACTGGAGATGCTTTCCCGAATTTTTAGAGGTTTAATTGCAAACCCATTGAAGACACAGAGGGTTCAAGACGATCGGGAGAACTGCACTATCATGTTCCGATTGAGAATCGATTGCCGAGAGGAACTTCCTGAGCACGCGGGTTGGCACCGAGTGGCTTGAATCCCTCTTGAATTGAATCCTGCTGGTTACAGCGCTCCTCTGCTGCAGACGTGAGTTTCCTTAGCCAATCGCAGCCATTTTTGAGCCCGGCGTGGCTTGGTAAATAAGCAGATGGCCACCTAGTCCATTCTGAGGGCCTGTATTGGTTCTGTCTTCGCAGCGCGCCGCGCCGGAATAATTCCCGCGACGAATGCTGCGATAATCAGTACTAAGATCGTGACCGCAAAGACCATGGGATCATGCGGGGTTACCCCAAATAACTTACTGGCCATCACCCGGCCGCCAAAAACAGCCACGAGTAAACCTAGTACAATCCCGATCCCAACCTGCATAAAAGCGCTGCGCAGAATCAGCGTGAGCACATTCCTGCGGTCGGCACCGAGCGCCATACGAACGCCGATCTCACTGGTGCGCCGTTCCACTGAATACGCCACAACTCCGTAGAGTCCGATCGAAGCCAGAACCATTGCCAGAATGCCGAACAAGGAGGTCAGTTTGGCGATCATGGCCTGTTGCGTGAAATTTGTGTCCACCTGCGCTGCAAAGCTCTGGAAATTCGTTACCGCCAGATCAGGATTGATCTGCGAGAGTGCGCGGCGCAATTGTATGTCAAGGCCGTGTACTTCTCGATTTCTCTTCAGCTTGACGACAATGGCATTCAGAAACTGAGAGCTGTCTTCAAATATCTGGTAGCGTGGGTCGTCAATGTGGGCGCTCTGCCCCTGCACCAGGAAGTACATGGGACGCATTTTGCTCGTGGGTCCCCAGTAATTCGTATTTTCAGTCACTCCAACAATCTCAAAGACGCCGGGATGGTCCTTATTATTGCTGAAGTGTCTTCCGAGTGCGTGGCCGTCTTTGAAGTAGGTGGTCTCAAACAGGTGGTTCACCACGGCCACCGTGCGTGTTGTCGGCTGGTCTTGCTTGGTAAATGTCCGCCCCTCCAGAAGACGCGTGCCAATCAAATCGAAGTAACCGGGGGCCACGCGCACGAACAGAACGCCGGGCGTTCCTGGCGGTGGCGGCTCTTCACCCTCGATGAACACTTTATCTCCCCAGTTATGCTCGCCGTCCATGGGAGTGTAGAGAGAAAAGCTCACCTCGATATCCGGAATCTGGCTCAAATTCTCCTGGATCTGGCGATAAAGGGCCGGCAGTTGCGCAGATTTGTAGCCGGCCATCTGCGCATTGATGCTCAGAATATAGCGGTTCGCGGTATCAAAACCGAAATTTTGATGACGCATATTGTCCAGGCTGCGTATCAAAAGGCCCGATGCGGCCAGCAATGCCAGCGAGAGCGCTACCTGCGCCACCACGAGGGCTTTCTGTCCCCAGGCAGCGTTTCGTCCTCCCGTTGAGCGGCTGCTGCCGCGCATGGCTTCAATGGGATTCGTATTTGCCGTCATCCAGGCAGGAGCGATTCCAAACAAGAGAGCTGATAACAAAGAAGCGCCGGAGGCAAAAGCTAGTACCGGCAAAGAAGGAGTAGCGTGAATCGGCACGTATTCATTGCCGAACGCCAGAACCAGGATCAAGCGCGTGGCGGCAAAAGCGGTTGCAATCCCCACAATACCGCCTATCCCCCCTAACACCACGCTCTCTGTAAACGCCTGGCGCACCAGTTCGCTGCGCGTGGCGCCCAGCGCGGACCGGACTGAGATTTGCTGCTTTCGCGCCGTTGCCCTCACCATCATCAGGTTTGCAAGGTTGGCGCATGCGATTAACAACACGAACCCTGAAACCGTCATCAGAAGATTCAGCCCGTCGTGATACTCATTTCGCATCGTCTGCACGCCGCCGCCGCCTGGAGAAAAATGCAGGGTCTGTTGCGGTATGCGTGCCTTGTTCCGCGGATCAACCTTGGCCAGGGGTGTCATCAAAAACTGCCGCAGCTCCACTTGCATCTGTGCTTCCAGCTCCGCTGGGCTGGCGCCTGGCTGAATGCGGCCTATCAGGTTTAGCCAGTTCCATGACGGTTCGTTGATGAGCGAATAAGAAGGTTCAATGACCGGCTCAACCGAAATCGGAATCCAGAAGGCGGGCGGATTGCTCCGTATCTGATCGCCAAAAAATCCGGGCGGCGCAATACCTATAACGGTTGCCGGCTGCGAGTTAATGGAAAACTGCCCGCCCACCACAGACGGATCTTTGCCAAACTTTTCCTGCCACGTGCGGAAGCTCATCACTGCCACAACAGGCGCGCCTTTGGCATCGTCCTGCTCGGTCGATAAGCGCCCGGCATAGGGAGAAATTCCGAACGTCGAAAAATAATTTCCAGAGACAAATTCGCTACTAAACGATTCGGACGGCTGATTGCCGCGGCGTACTCCAATCAGGCGAGGACCTGCCTGAAAGGCAGCCAGTTCCTGGAAGCCCGGCGTGTTTTCTTTGAAAAGCCTGTACTGTTCATAGGAAAAGAGAGACCAGTTGTTCTGCAGGGCGTCATTTACGCAGCAGTGCTCAACGTTGCCGATGCGCCACAATTCTTCCGGCCGCGCCACCGGCAATGACTTCAGCAGCACCGCGTGGACGAGTGTAAAAATTGCCGTGGTCGCGCCAATGCCCAGCGCCAGAGTCAACGTTGCCGTAGCTGTAAACCCCGGAGTATTTTTGAACTGCCGCAGTGCGTAACGAATGCCACCCAGTAAATGCATAGTGTGCCCTCGCGATCAGCATCGCTCAAACCGGCATCAAAAACAAAGCTGCCATGGAACGCGAACGCCGATGATGGTCATTTGTTGCCATTGGAATTGCCGGCCATCTTTTTGCTCCCCGAAACTTGCCTGGTCAACTCCCGATAAATCTTGTTACCGACGATCTTGTTTACCGCTGTTGACGGGTGGCCACTGTGAAAGTAGAAATAAGTATCAGGATTGGCGCATGGCGTGGGGTCTTCCTTGAGCACGGCCCTGCCCGCACATTGAGACGTCGTGTTGACGAGGCCATATTGCGACGGATTTTCAAGAATTTCGTCGAGATATGAACCCCAGTGATTCAGACGGATATCTACGCCATGTTTCTGGAACGCGGCAACCAGGTTTTCATACGCCGGATTCAACCGCTTCGCGATCTCGGCAAAATCAGGCACCTTGGTTGACAGGAGCGATAGAGTGAAATGACGTGCGCCAAGTTCTTGCAGTAACTGAATTTCCCGGGTGAGATTCTCTACGGTAACATCAGTCGAAAGTTTTTTATCGTTCAGTCCACCTTCGAGAAAGATGAGCGTCGTCTCCGGCTTGATGGTCAGCGTTCCGGAACGGACCCTGGCGGCGAAATCATTTACCTGGTCCATCATTCCCTGGCAGCAAAAGGGCCCGTTGCCCTTGTCCTCACCGGTGGTAGCGCCGGTCGCGGCAAAATCCAGGCTGGCTGTGCCGGCATTCGGGTCTTTGGGAAAGGTCAGAGGGATTCCCATGGCTTGTGCGAAGTATGCCACTGCCGTGGGACCATTGCCATCCAGATAGCGCGCGCCAATATCGGAGTAGCTGTCTCCAAAGACGTAGATTACCGTGTATGGCTTGGCATTCGTGTCCCTGTGCTTTGGCTTATCTTTGCCGAAAGCGAAAGCGCTTAGCGCCGATGCGCAAACGACCGCAGTCAACCAGCGCAATGCATTGAGCCCTGGATGTAACCTCATCATCTAGACCTCCTATCCATCTTCATCGTGTTGATAAAGAATGGTATAGACGACACACGCGCTACGGCAGGCGCAGCATAGCACAAAAATATCGTCGAGCCCATGTGTTCTTATAATTTGTCGCGTTTAGCGGAATTGTCTGACCAGCGCTGCTCCGAAGGCCGGTCGGAAGCTATGTGCTTATTTCGCGAACCTTCGAATGCTGAAAGAAATCGGTAGTCCGATCAGGAGCATGTGCGCAAGCAACCCTTGAAGCAAATCATGCAGCTTATAAGGCCCGCGCGCATGAAGCGCGGAGAGCGGCAAGACCACAAGATTCATTACCAGCTCAACCGCCGCGCCATAAAACAATCCGCACACCAGCGGATACTCTTTCAAAAAGCTCAGCCTGCGGCTTGCAAGGTAATAAATAGCGGCCACCGATAGCGCGATGAAAAAGTGGAGAAAGACCCCCAGAACATAGGTTCCCAGACCTCCCCGTATGGCTTGCCGCCCCAGCAGACCGCCGGCTACAACGAGTGGAACCCTCCATCCAAACAAAATGAAGGCTTGTGTAAGATCCAAAATCCCGGCAAGCAGGCCACCCACAGCGATTGCCGTAAGGCCACTACTCTTTACGGGTTGACGGAATGTAGAATGTGCGGTCATCGCATATTTCTCGCCGTGAATATTGGTTAAGACTACCAGTTCGTTCCGCAATTTGCATTGAGATTGGAGCACCTGCAGCACTGAATACCACGCCAGGTTTTCACAATTCGACACAGGTTCTGGGCGCGGCAGAAATCACTTCAGTTCCATAAGAAGTGGATGAAAAATAAAATGATGACAAGCAGTCCACATTACACAACGGCAAAATTCGTACGCGTCGAACGCCGCGTTTCAAAGCCATCGCGCATGCATCCAGACATCCTCGCATTTCTTTGCTCAGAATTGCCGTTTTCAGGCTATCGTTGGATCCCAAATCCAGCCATCTGACAATGCCCCCGTCTTCGCTGGGCACTCCGCTTTCCTTTGTCAGGTAAATCAGCGCATCAGCATTCCAATCCGCAGCACAAAGAGCAGCCATGTGGTCGGGATCAATCAAGTAATTTTCCCCGCCTAGCCAGAACGCAAGGTTTGATAAAACAGGTACTCCCTTGTTGCAGCAGATAATCTCCAGCCAGCGTGAATGCAGGCGTGCAGCCTCCACTTTGAATTCAGCTTGGTTCTTTCCAAAATATTGCTT
>DASUBD010000353.1:0-8329 GCA_035763445.1 Candidatus Angelobacter sp. | reverse complement strand
CCAGGCGCACTGGATTCCAGCCATCCAGGCTATGAATGAGGCTCTGGAGCACTATCGAGATCACAAGCAGCTCTTCTGGATGGCCGGCATGTGGCTGACGGGTCAGCAGCAATGGGCGCGAGCGAGCGGCTTTTACGAACGCGCCATCCAGCTCGATCCCAATTTCGCAGATTCCTGGAACAGCGTGGCCTATTGTTATGCGCGCACGCGCCAGTTCGACAAGGCTTTTGTCGCGATGAAGCGGTACACCGAGTTACTGCCGAAAGAATCGAACCCGCAAGACTCGTTCGCCGAGATTTCACGCATGGCCGGACGCTTCGATGATGCTCTTGCACATTACCACGCTTCTCTGAAAATTGACCCCAGCTTCACCATGTCACAAATCGGTATCGGCGACACCTACGCGCTGATGGGCGATGAAACGCGTGCTCGCGCCGAGTACAGCGTGGCCATGCCCAAAGCGCCAAACAAGATTCTATCTGCGCAGTGGTCGCTGCAGATGGCCATCACCTGGGTACGTGAAGGCGATTACGCCGGCGCCGACAAGGCGTTTCGCGCTCTCGCGGCGCGAGCCCATCAGGACGGCATTGGCAACATGGAAGCTGAGGCATACCGCAGCATGGCGCTGTACCAGAAAGACCACAGCTCTGCCATGGCGCTGTTCAAGCAGGCAGAGAGCGCAGTACAGGAAGCGCATGATGTGCCCAGGCTGTTGCTGGATCAGGAACTTGCGTCGATTCTGCGCGCGCGCATTGAACGTGCCGTCGAGGACAATGACGCTGTCATCGCGAAAACAGACCTGAAGCGGCTGGAACAGCTCTCGTCTTCCAGCGGCGACGGCCAGGTCGAGATGTTTTATGAGGGCGCACTGGGAACGTTCGCCTTCAGTAAGGGAAACTTCACTGAGGCACTTGCAAACCTCAAAAGCGAAGGGCGCAATCCATACTCGCTGCGCCGGCTATATGCGACATACGAAAAAACAGGCGCGAAAGAGGATGCAGACCAGGTTGCCGAAGAGCTGGCCGGCTTCAACGAACCGGTCATAGAACAAGCGCTCGTCGTGCCCCGGTTCCGCAAAGCGCATGCCGCTCCTCAGGAGCAGGAGAGCGCCCGCGAGATTCTGTACGAGTGGTAAGACTGTGGTCGCTTGCGATAGGGCATGACTTCTGGCAATACATGGAGACAAAGATGCAGCAGTTCAGGTTGTTGACGTTTGTGGTGGTGCTCGGGCTTGCTACATGCGCTTTTGCGCATCGGGAGCCCAATGGCATGGAGATCTCCACCAAGTCGCCACAGGCACACAAGTTTTTTGAGCAGGGCATGAGCAAGATGGAGATGCTCCACATCCAGGACGGGCTGGACAATTTCCGCAAGGCGGTTGCAGCCGATCCACAGTTTGCTCTCGGACACATCATCCTTAGTTTTTTTGCCCAGGACCCAACAGAGCAGGTCACCGAACGTGAGAAAGCGCTGGCTACCCGCCAGTTCGCCGGGCCGGAAGAAAAGCTGGTGATCGATTGGCTTGGCAATTCGAGCCAGGCGCAATGGATCCCAGCCATCCAGGCCATGAACGAGGCCCTGCAAAGTTATCCGCGCGACAAGCATCTGGCATGGCTGGCAGGATGGTGGCTGGCGCTGAATCAGAATCAGTCTCCGCGAGCCATTCCGCTTTTTGAGCGTGTGATCCAGATCGATCCGAATTTTGCTGATGCATGGAATGAAGTTGCGTACTGCTATGCCAAGGCCGGCAATTTCGAAAAGGCCTTTGCCGACATGAAGCGCTACACAGAGCTGGTGCCGCATGAGGCGAATCCTCAGGATTCCTTCGCGGAAATATCGCGCATGGCGGGCAGGTTCGATGATGCTATCACGCACTATCGCGCCTCCCTGAAAATTGATCCCAGTTTCCATGAATCGCAGCTCGGGCTGGGCGACACCTACGCGCTCATGGGTGATGAACCCCGTGCCCGCGCCGAGTATGCCATCGCAATCGGTGAAGGCACTGAAGTCCAGAAGGTGGTATGGGGGCTGCAGTCGGCCGCAACTTATCTGCGCGGCAGCGATCTGGTCGGCGCCGATAAGGCTTTTCGCGCGCTCGCCGCGGAGGCTCACCAGAAAGACTTCGGCAACTATGAAGCTGAGGCTTACCGCAGCATGGCCCTTTACCAGAAAGACAACGCTGCAGCCATGGCTCTGCTTGACAAGGCTGAGGCCATCCTGCACGAGCACCACAATGTCCCCAAGGCGCTGCTGGATGAAGAGCTTGCGATGGTATGGCGCACGCGGACGGAGCGTGCACTCGCTGCCGGGGACAGCAAGCTCATGACCTCCACATTGAAGCACCTGGACGAAGTGGCCGCCGCGACTCCGGACGAGATGATTCAGGCGGCGTATCACGGGGCAGCAGGAGAGGTCATGGTATCGGAGCAAAAGTACGCGGAAGCGATCTCACATCTGGAAGAAGACGAGACGAATCCACTCTCCATGCGCAGCCTGATCGATGCCTACCAGAAGTCGGGCCAGAAAGAAAATGCGCAGAGGCTGGCGCGAAAGCTTGCGGAGTTCAATTTCCCCACCATTGAGCAGGCGCTCGTTGTCCCCCAGTTCCGGGCGGCTTACAAGACGTCACGAGAAGCAAGGGCCGGTTTAGCCAACGGACGGCTGTAATTCCCGGAACAAGGCTGCTGCAGCCAGGCTGGCGGCAACAATACTTGTAATCTGCCAACCTTTTAAGCGCACCATGCTTGTGGCGGGGCCAACTGCGAGTACCCCATGGGACGCACCTTCGCCGTCAACTGGGCGGCTCGTTGGCGCCTAACTTTGCGCCAAGCGTAGTCGTAGAATCCAACCATCCTGGAGTGACCCTTGTCGCTGATCCGGGACAGCGCCTGCATAAATTAAGCTGGAAAACCCGGAAGAATACGCGCAACGGCGAGGCATTCCCGAATTCCACAAGCTGATCCGAAAAAAGCTGAAGCTGAAATAAGGATTCGCTTGTTCCCCTGCTCGAATGTACTGACGCACTTAAACGTCTGGAATCCTGGAACTACCTTCGCCGCTCCATGCCAGCGCAGGTTCTTCATCGGGCGCTGGCCGCAGTTCCGGGTTCTGCATAATCAGGCGGGCACAGGTGTTCCAGCGCAAAATAGCATCGTCATTCCCAGGCACCGCAAAGTTCATGGCCTTCTCATAATGGTCCATTGCCTCCCGCAGCATATGGTAGGCCGAGGGTCCGGCTCCAGCGACTCTCTCGCGAATGCGGGCGTTCCCCAGACGTTCCCAGATGATACCGGCGTAGTAGGCTTGCTCGTAATCACCCTTAAGTTGAGCAAGGATTTCCTGAGCTGCTTTTGCTGCTTTCGCCGGGACGTTGGAATGGAATTGGTCAGTTCGGGCAAGGAGAAGGGAAATCAAGGCGTGCTGGTGGTCGGGCACAATGGCCAGGATATCAAGGCAGATGCTTTCCGCAAGACCAGGTTCATTCAACAGCCGGTACCGTTCAACCTTGGCCAGCGCTTCGGGAATACTCTCCACGGAAATGGATTTCAATTGGAACTGCATAACATCTCCTACGCTTTCGAATTGCTGAATATCCGGAACAATTTCGATATGGGATCAAAGAAGCGGTCCACCACCCGTTCTTTGAGCGGAATAATCGCGTTGTCAGTGATAGTGATGCTCTCAGGGCATACCTTGGTACAGCATTTTGTGATATTGCACAAACCGATGCCGAATTCCTTCCTCAGCTCTGGCACGCGATCGGCCTCATCCAACGGGTGCATTTCCAGCGCGGCGGCGTAAACCAGGAACCGTGGCCCGATGAATTGGTCATGCATGTGATGCTCGCGCAATACATGGCAGACATCCTGGCAGAGATAGCATTCAATGCACTTTCGGAACTCCTGCACCCTCTCCACATCTTTCGGAGCGATGCGCCAGGTTCCATCTTCAGCATCGGGACGGCGTGGCTTGAACTTCGGGATGCGTTTCTTTACCTCATAATTCCAGGATACGTCCGTGACCAGGTCCTTTATGTGCGGGAATGCCTTCATGGGCTCGATGGTTACCGGCTTATCCAGGGGAAGCGTGTTCATCCTGGTCATGCACATCAGTTTCGGCATGCCGTTGATTTCCGCCGAGCACGAGCCGCACTTGCCCGCCTTGCAGTTCCAGCGAACAGCAAGATCGCCGGCTTGTTCCGCCTGGATCTGATGAACGACGTCTAAGACCACCATGCCGGCTGCGACTTCTGTCGTATAGTCCTGGAATTCCCCCTTGCCCTTCTCGCCGCGCCAGATACGAAATGTTGCCATCGCCATTACTTCATCTCCTCGATGACCTGCTTGAGTTCCTGTGGCATCGGCGGGATAGGCTCGCGTGCAAACTGCATGCCTCCGTCAGCGCCTTTTCGCACCACAAAATTGAACGTCCCGAACTTCTCATCCTTAGCCGGAAAATCGTCACGGAAATGAGCGCCACGGCTTTCTTTGCGCTCCACGGCAGCACGCGCAACAATTTCAGAGACCGTAAGGAGATTGCGCAGATCCAGCGCGGTGTGCCAGCCGTTATTGTATTCCCGGTTCCCGTCCACACTGACGCGCTCAGCTGCAGCCTTTAACTCACGGATGCGCTCAAGCGCCTGCAGCATCTCCTGCTCCTGACGCACAATCCCCACCAGGTCCTGCATCACGTCCTGCAAGGTGTGCTGCACGGTATAAGGATTTTCGGGACCGTTTCGCTCAAAGGGCCGGAGCGCTGATTTTTCCGCTGATTCGAGCTCATATGTGTTGATTGCGCCGAGCGAATGTTCTTTGGCGAAGGCTGCGGCGTATTCCCCTGCCCGCTTGCCGAACACGAGTAGATCAGAGAGCGAATTCCCGCCCAGCCGGTTCGCGCCGTGCAAACCCGCGGCGCATTCGCCTGCGGCAAACAGTCCGGGCACATCTGACATTTGCGAGTCGGCGTCAACCCGGACTCCTCCCATCATGTAGTGCGTGGTCGGGCCAACTTCCATCGGCTCCTGCGTGATGTCGATGTCAGCAAGCTGCTTAAACTGGTGATACATGCTGGGCAGCTTCTTCTTGATGTGTTCCGGCGCGTTGGGGAGTTTTTCCTTGATCCACGCGATGTCAAGAAATACGCCGCCGTGCGGGCTTCCGCGTCCTTCCCGCACCTCGCGACGGATACAGCGGGCCACGTGGTCGCGCGTCAGGAGCTCAGGCGGACGCTTCGCCTCCTTGTCCCCCTGAGTGTAGCGCCAACCTTCCTCTTCAGAGCCAGCGGTCTGGTTTGCATAAAGCGGCGGGATATCCTTAAACATGAATCTCTCGCCGTTACGGTTGCGCAGCACTCCTCCTTCGCCGCGCACTCCTTCGGTCACCAGGATGCCGCGCACGCTGGGCGGCCAGATCATTCCCGTAGGATGGAACTGCACAAACTCCATGTCCATCAGCTCCGCGCCGGCGTGATATGCCAGGGAATGCCCGTCGCCAGTGTATTCCCAGCTGTTGCTGGTGATCTTGTAGGCCCTTCCAATTCCTCCGGTCGCCAACACAACTGCTTTGGCACGGAACAGGTGGAAGCGGCCGCGCTCGCGATCGTAGCCAAATGCGCCGGCAATGCGATCACCCTCTTTCAGCAGCGTGGTGATGGTGTGCTCCATGAACACATCCAGCCCGAGATGGATTCCATGGTCCTGCAGCGTGCGGATCATCTCCAGACCGGTGCGGTCGCCCACGTGCGCCAGCCGCGGATACCGGTGCCCGCCGAAATTGCGCTGCAGGATGCGGCCGTCGTTGGTGCGGTCGAACAGAGCTCCCCACGCCTCCAACTCGCGAACGCGCGCCGGCGCTTCCTTGGCGTGCAACTCCGCCATGCGCCAGTTATTCAGGTACTGGCCGCCGCGCATGGTGTCAGAAAAGTGAACGCGCCAGCTGTCGCGATCATCCACGTTGGCCATTGCTGCTGCGATGCCACCCTCTGCCATGACTGTGTGCGCTTTACCCAGCAGGGACTTCGAAATCAGCGCAACTTTTACACCGGCAGCTGAAGCTTCAACAGCGGCGCGAAGGCCAGCGCCGCCAGCGCCGATAATCAGAACGTCATGTTCGTGCGTGATGTATTCGGCCACTAAAAGATTCTCCAATCCGTCCAGATACCCATCGAACACATCCGCACATACAGATCGCAAAACGCCACCGTGAAAAGGCTGCACCAGGCAAACAGCATGTGCCGCCGGTTAAGGCAGCTCACGCAGTCGTAGACCTTTTTTCTGGCCGGAGCCCCGGCCAGGCGGTCACGAAAGCCGCCCACCAAGTGACGGAACGAGTGGCATCCGAAGGTGTAGGAAGTCAACAGGATGAGATTCGTTAACAGGACCAGGGTACCCACGCCCATGCCGAAGTGACCGTCAAACCAGAACGCTTGCCACACGTCGTGTCCCAGAAGCACCAGAAACACCAGGGCCAGATAAAGAAAATAACGGTGAATGTTCTGCACGATCAAAGGAAAAGAGCGCTCACCGAGGTACTTCTTCCGCGGCTCGCCCACGGTGCAGGAGGGCGGGTCCGCCCAAAACGCTTTGTAATAGGCTCCGCGATAGTAGTAGCACGTCACCCGAAAGCCGCCCGGCGCCCAGAGAATGAGCATGGCCGCGGTTACCCAGGCCGGCATCCAGTGTGGCATTTCGCCAAACCAGCCGTGGTGAGCGGGGCCGAATAGTTCCGGCGAATAGAAAGGCGAGAGATATGGCCCGAACCTGAAGTGCTGCCCCTGCAGCGCTGCCCAGGTGGAGTAGACAATGAATGCCGAGAGTCCAAGAAACACAAGCAGCGGTTGCACCCACCAGGTATCTGCCCGCCGCGTCTGTCCAAAACCCGAGCGCACCAGTGGGACATCAATCTGAGACATCGAGCCTCCTCACTCGTCCGTGCCGTACATCCGAAACGACGCACTATGGTACAGTAGCGTGACTCTTGTTGGAAGACTGAACATTGATCTGGACGGAACGGCGTTTATGAGCAAAGGGCTTGAAATTCGCTGCTTCGACTACGTGAACCATCCCTACGATCGCGTGCGCGATGCGTTGAAGCAGAACGCGCTTACGGTATTCCAATCCGCGACTAAGGCTGCTGCCTCGCGGGCAGAATCGATTGCTCCTGAACTCCACGTCGACTTTGGCGGGATCGGCCTGACGACCGATATCAAGATCAACGTGCAACAGATTGCGGAGAAGGCGACTCCCGGCTCATCTCCCGAAACAGGGCTGTTGCTGGAGTGGGAGGCCGCAACCATGCCGCGCCTGTTTCCGCTTATGAAGGGTGAGCTTTCCATTTATCCGCTCACGTCCACTGAAACGCAGTTGGATTTTTCGGGTGTGTACGAACCTCCCTTCGGACCTCTGGGAAAGACCATGAATGCAATCGTTCTGCATCGCATTGCTGAAGTATCCGTGCATCGCTTTATAACTGACGTTGCAGGGTATCTTCGACGCGCACTAGCCTGAGAAAGGCCACTTTCGCTCAACAGCGACTCGAATCTTGTTCGCGATCTCGCGAAAACTCAAAAACACATCCCCAATGGCTTAAGAGTTTTAGAATGTTCTAAGCTCTCGCCAAATATATTAAGAACTGTTATTTGCGTTTCACAAGCCTGCTCTTCGAAGCTGCCGCTGGACAACCGCCCGCGCCTTTCCGTAGTCTGTTAAGAGCATCACAGAAAGCGGGTAGTTGAACGTTTTCTGCGTTACGCACGAGCTTCAGTGTTAAGTAGCAAGCCCAGGCGAGCAGAGCGCAATGAGCGTCAGAGTGAAGAACTGGACTAAAGCCGTGCTCCTCCTGGCTGTGACCTGTATTGCGGGTTCAGGCAGACACGCCCAAGGGCAGCTTCGCTGGCCCGATCCTCCCAGGAAAGCGCCTATGCGGATACGCATCGTGGCCCTTGCTTTGGCTTATCCTCGCTCCTCTTTCTTCTCCAACAATGAAATCTATGTTGCGGAAAAGGAGATTGGGCATGAGGAGTGGAGTCTCATCAAGCTGGTCTTCACCTTTCTTCCTTATCAGCCGCGGCTCTCAGATTCCGGCTTTGATTACTCAGTGGTTCACGAAGTCTCAGCCTGGCGGGATCCCAACTGTGATGAGACTGTGGATCAATTAACCGAACGGAGTATGCCCAAACGCCACGAGCCATTGATCTATTCCCGCCATGTCCCCAGAGAAGACCTGGAGCGCAGACGCATTCCCCTGCTTTGTTACGAAACGAATGCTGACGATTACATAAGATCCAGCTTCGAGCCCCTTACCCCCCCACCCAAGCCGCCGGAGCCTGTTCT
>DASUBD010000352.1:0-6151 GCA_035763445.1 Candidatus Angelobacter sp. | reverse complement strand
ACGATGAGCGGTGGTGATGCCCGTCCTGAGCTGGTTTCGGCGGCACGGCGATAACTGAGAACGCAAAGAGAATACTTTGGCTACGTCCATCACAGTCAGCGATCACGAGCTCAGTGAGATTCGCGGTCTAATTGAATCGCGGTCAGGAATTTTGTTTGATGATTCCCGAGAGCGCTTCTTCTCCACTCGCGTGCGCGAGCATCTGCAGGCGCGCAAGCTTGCCCATGGTACTGACCTCCTGCGCCTTATCCAGAGCTCCAATGTTGAATACGATTCGTTGTTGCAGCGGTTGCTCACGCAGGAAACAGCTTTCTTTCGCTATCCGTCAGTTTTCGAGGCGCTGGAGAAAAAAGTGCTGCCTGAGCTGCAAATGCGCAAGTTCTGGGAGAACCCGCGTTCGCTGCGAATCTGGAGCGCAGGATGCTCCACCGGCGAAGAGGCGTACAGCATTGCCATGACAGTGGCTGATGCCATTGAGTTCAGCGAAGCCTGGAAGGTCCACCTTCTGGCAACCGATATCAGCCGCCAGGCACTCGAGTGTGCAGAAAACGGTATTTATGATCCTCGCGACATGGCGCCTGTGGGCCTCCATCATCGCGAGCAGTATTTTTCCCGTTCCGGCAACCAGTTTGTGGTGAAGCCGCAGTTGCGCAATATGGTCACGTTTGCGCCCATGAACCTGGCGCAGGGCGTCTATATGGGTAAGTTCGATTGCATCTTCTGCATGAACGTCCTGATTTATTTTTCGGAAGAGCGGCAGGCGCAACTGGTACAGCGTTTCTTTGATTATCTTGAGCCCGGCGGGTACCTGTTTCTGGGGCATGCGGAATCCATCAGCCGCGCGGACGTGAAATTTGAAACGTACATCTACCGTGATGCGCAGATCTATCAAAAACCGGCGTCTTTGCGGAGAAATGTGACAGCGCAGGAGAGAGCTTGAACCGGAACGGCGCAGAATTCGTGGAAATTTTCCTGCAGGAGGCATCCGACCGCCTGCAGTACCTGCGCGAATTCTCGAATATCCTTCTCGATAGCTATCCGGCGACGGCAGAGCTCGAGCGGCTCTATATTGCAGCACATACCCTGGCGGGAACGTCTGCTTCTTATGGCTTCCCCCTGTTTTCTGAAATCGCCGGCAAACTGGGGCACATTTTTCAGTACGCGATGCACGCCAGCATCGCGCCGGAAGCGGCAGCGCCTTTACACGAATTCATCTCCGAAGCCGTGGCATTGCTTGAATCCGATCTGATCATTATCAGCAGCACGGCGATCGAAGCTGCGGAGGATGTTGCAAGCTTCAAGCAGCGGTATCCATTCGCTTTTCCACCGGCTCCTGCTGCAGTGGAAGTCGAACATGAACCGGCGCCCGAGCCGCAGGCACCCATTCCCGTGGTTGCCTCCGAGGTTCAATCGCAGCCTGAACCTGCGCTGGAAGAGATTCCCGTGGCCATCCAGCCAGATTCTTCCGAGCCGATCCCTCCGGACGACGATGTGCCTGCCGAGATTCTGGAGTTTTTTGTTCCAGAGGCAGAAGAGCACGTGCAGATCATCACTGAGTGCCTGCTCGCGCTGGAAGAGAATCCCAGCGAGGACCAAATCCATCGCATGTTCCGGTCCATGCACACCATCAAAGGATCGGCTGCGCAGGTGGGCTTGCATCGCATATCGCACGTCGCCCATCGTGCAGAGGACCTGATTGGCCGTGTTCGCGATGGGGAACTACGTCCCAATCCGCAGATCATAGATATCTGCCTGGAATCGGTGGACGTCCTCAAGAAGTTCATCTATCGCCAGTGGACTGACGATGTGGAAATGCAGGCTGCAGTGCAGATGCTGTTTGCACGCATTGCAGCAGTAAAACCTGAAGCAGAACTTTCCGCAGGGGCCGGCGCCCTTATCCATGCCCCTGTGGAGCTCGTTCCGGAAGAGCCAGGGCAGACAGCTGGCGGCCCGGCGCACGTTTTTACTGCGGAAGAAGAAGCTCTGCTTGCCGAATATGCCCAGGCCAAAGCTGCATTTGCTGATGCGCCTGCTGCAGTCCCGGCAATACAGGACACGTCCGAAAAAGTTGACGAAGAGCTTCCGCGCAAGGACGTCTCGGTGCTGCCGCAGGCACGGTCCGTCCGCGTCGCGTTAGAGCGCCTGGACCGCATGATGAACGCCGTAGGCGAGTTGGTGATCAACCGCACACGGATGGTCGGCCGCCTCAACGAATTGGAGCACCTCGCCGACGTGCTGAATCTTTCCCGTTCTCGCATGCAGGAAAAAATCAGCGAGTTCCAGGAAAAGCATGAGTTCAGCCGCATTCACATGACGGGCCTGAGGCCTGCTGATAATTTCATCCCCGGCAACGGAATTCCGTTCTCCAGTTATGCTTCGCTGTCGAGCCAGCCGCATGCCGAGTTCAGCGAACTGGAGATGGACCGTTATGACGATTTCAACATCCTCTCGCGTTCACTATCGGAGATTTCGGCCGATATCAGCGAAGTTCTTGCTCAACTGGGCGGCTTTGTCCGCCGGGTTGATTCCGATATCGATGAATTCACCAAGCTGGCGCACCGACTGCAGGACGAAATCACGCAGGCGCGAATGGTGCCGATTGGTAATTTGTACACACGCCTTTCGCGAACCGTGCGCGACGCTGCCAAAGCTGCCGGGAAGCGCGCAGAACTGAAGCTGGAAGGCGCAGAAACAGAACTCGATAACAACATCATCCAGCAGATCTCTGACCCGTTGATCCATCTGGTGCGCAATGCTGTTGCACACGGCATTGAACGCGAAGATGTCCGCTACGAGCAGGGCAAGAGTGATGTCGGTACTGTCGCTGTGCGGGCCTATCACCGTGGCAACCACATTTTTGTGGAAGTGGAAGATGACGGGCGCGGCATTGATTACGAGCAGGTTCGCAACATCGCAGTAGATTCGGGGATCATTTATCCTGATGCTGCCGCAGCCCTTACTGAAGAAGAGCTACTCGATTTGCTGTTCCAGCCGGGCTTTTCCACCGCGCCGCGCAAGACTGAGCTCGCCGGCCGCGGAGTAGGACTCGATGTTGTTCGGTCCAACCTTGTCGCCCTGAACGGTGAGATTGAAGTCCATTCTGAACGGGGTCGGGGTACGCGATTCACTCTGAAGGTCCCGCTCACGCTGGTGATCGCGCAGGCGCTGTTCGTTCGTTGCGGCCAGACCATGTTTGCCGTGCCGCTCACGTATATTCAGGAAATCCGGCGTGTACGCGTTGACGAAATTAAAGAAGTCGACGGCAAGATGATGGTTACCGTACGCGATGTTCCTACGGAAGTGCTTCGTGTGGATGTAACGCTGGGCCTCGAACCGATTCAGCCTGTGGGTGAGTATTACCGGATGGTAGTTGTCAATGCTACGGGCCGGCAGGTGGGATTGATTGTGGAAGACGTTGTCCGCAAGGACGAAATCGTGATCAAGAATCTGGGCGAGTACCTGCGCAAGATCAAGATGTTTCCCGGCGCCACCATTGCGCCTGATGGCAGCCTGATCCTGCTGCTCGATGTGAACCGCCTGGTCTCGATTGAAGCCATAGATCGACCGGCGGCTGCGGTGAATGAGCGAGCTTTGGCCGCGCCTCCTCCCAGTGCTGCTCGCGTGTTTGCACCCGGTACACAGGCAGTGGCGCAGGGAGCGATCCCGCAGGAAGCCATTGACGTTGTCCAGGACGAGAAGATTGTGGTCCTGGTGGACGATTCGATCAGCGTACGGAAATTTGTGGGGCGCATGCTGGAGAAAGCCGGGTATCGAGTAAAGCTGGCCGCCGATGGTCTGGAGGCGCTCGAAATAATCGCCGAGACGCGATGCGACCTTGTGGTAACGGATCTGGAAATGCCCCGCACCAACGGATATGAACTGCTCTCGCACTTGAGGAACGATCCTGAAAAGCGTGGCGTTCCGGTGATGGTGGTGACATCGCGCGCGGGAGCAAAGCACCGGGAGCGGGCCATGAAAGAAGGAGCTTCGGCGTTCCTCACCAAGCCGGTGCAGGAAGACCATTTTATTGCCGCGGTTGGCAGGCTGATCGGCGTCTCATCGCCATCTGCAGCTGCCGAAGCTAAGGCGGTGCAGTAGAAAGCGAGATATGGCAGTAAGCAAGCCAATCCGTGTACTGGTTGTTGACGATTCAGCCTTCATGCGCAAGGTGCTGCAGGGAATTATTTCGTCAGATCCGCAGTTGCAGGTATGCGGCGAGGCCAGAGATGGGCGTGACGCTCTGGCGCAATTGGAATCGCTCAAGCCGGATGTGATCAGCATGGACATCAACATGCCGCACATGGATGGACTGGAGGCGACTGAGGTCATCATGTCCAGCAATCCGCATCCGGTGGTGATTGTGAGTTCGGAATCTCGCGACGGCGCGGAAGTCACGCTCAAGGCGCTGCAATTGGGCGCTATCGACTTCGTGGCCAAGCCCTCTTCTGGCATCGACTTTGATATGAGTTCGGTAAAGGATGAGCTTTGCCGCAAGCTCAAGATGGCGGCAAAAGTCCGCGTCGTCAGGACGGCGGCACGTTCCGGTTCGCAGCCAAAGAAAGCAGCCGCTGAGAATCCCGCGCCGGCAAAGGTGGAACCGGCAAAAGCATCCCCCAAAGTCTTCGGAGACAACGGTGGACATCGCGGAGCAGGGAAGTTTCCCATTGTTGTGGTTGCGTCATCCACTGGCGGTCCGGCTACGCTGATGAAGCTGATTCCGGAGTTTCCGGCAGATTTTCCCGGCGCAGTCATCGTGGTTCAGCACATGCCGGGAAACTTTACGGCGCAATTCAGCAAGCAACTGGCTGAAGTTTCCGCGATGAAGGTGAAAGAAGCCGAGGCGGGAGAAATTGTTGTGCCGGGGCAGGTCTACGTTTGTCCTGGATCGAATCACCTGCGCGTCTCCGCCACTGGCAGAATTGTTCTTGATGATGGCCCGCGAATTGGCGGCTATCGTCCTTGTGCCGATCTTACCATCGAAAGTGTGGTGGCCTACTGCAGCGCCAATGCTGTTGCGGTGATCCTGACAGGCATGGGCAATGACGGTTCCAAAGGGGTACAGGCCGTCCGAACGGCGGGAGGCCATGTTATTGCCCAGGACGAATCGACGGCGGTGATCTTCGGCATGCCGCAGGAAGCTATCAAGACCGGCGCTGTGGACCAGGTGCTCCCCATTGATGCCATCTCTTCAGCCATTGAAAAGAGAGTGATGTCGCATACGTTTTCGCGGGCGGGAGCGCTTTCATGAGTTCTTCCGTCCCGGGCTCGGCAAAGATCCTGTTGATTGATGCCAATGTCTTTTTTGCCCGCCGCGTGACGGACGCTCTGAAACAGGAAGGGTTTGAGGTGATTCACAGCACGCAATCCGGCTACGCGCTGACCATGCTGGAGTATGACACGCCTTCAGCCATCGTATGCTCCACCAGCCTGCGCGAGATCAACGCCCATGACCTGCCGCCCATAGTTCACGCTGATCCAAAAACAGCGCATGTGCCGGTGATCGCGCTGGGTGAGGGCGGTGATCAGGCGCTCATGGCGGCTTTCCGCTCCGGTTGCGCAGACTATCTGGACAAGCGGCTGGGGCCTGAACTGATTGCCACCCAGATCAAAAATTTTCTCCGAAGCAACGCGGAAGGCTTCCAGCCGGTGCAGATGCTTGGCTCCTCTGATACGGCGCTCAGCGGAAATCTTTCTCATATGGACCTGCCCGGCGTGGTGCAGATGCTATCGCACACGCGGCAGAGCGGGGCCCTTTACGTAAACACCAACCTGATTGACGGCATCATGTTCTTTGAAGGCGGCAATGTGATCCACGCGGAATGCGGTGAGCTTGTCGGGGATGATGCGGTGGTGCAGGTGGTGAAGTTTTGCAACGGGATGGAATCAGGATCCTACAAGTTCATGCCGGGTGAGAGCGCGGCAACGCGTACAGTATTGCGCTCCGCCACGGAATTGATGTTGACAGCACTGCGCGAACTCGATGAGTCCGCCCAGGAAGAGAACGCCGACGGAGGTTTTTGATGACAGGCGTGCCTACCATCTACTTTATTGATGATAGCGCCACCATGCGCGAGGTAATCAAGATTGCGTTTCGACGCGAGAACATGGAAGTGCTCGCCTCGCATGATGCGGCCATGGCTTTGGATGAAAT
>DASUBD010000351.1:0-11102 GCA_035763445.1 Candidatus Angelobacter sp. | reverse complement strand
CTGCGATAAGAGACCTGATCCAGTCCATCAATACACACTGTGTTGTGGGCAGCAGTGCCTTTGAACCACCGGCGAAAGTTGGGCGGATGTTCCGAGTACGTGTAACGGCCCGGATCAATGATTAAAGACTTGCCCTGCGCGGCAATCTCCACATTCAGCATGTCATAGTGCCCATGACCGCCGTCGCCGAGTGGGCCGCAATCGAAGATGAGAAAGCCCTCCTGCTTGAATGCTTTCTCGCCCTTATCCCAGCCGCTCCTTTGAATGTGATAACCAGACTCCAGAAAACTCACGTAACGTTTCGTCGGCGGCTCTCCCTTGGCACCGGCAGTAGCCACATAAAGGAAATCCGGGCGCGAAAACAGCGGGGCAGCCAGTCGAAGCAAATCAGAGTAGTTTCCCGCGTCACTGTCAGAGAGAGTTGGAATTCCTCCATCTGGCCGATGGCAATGCATGGCAAATTCGCAAGCCAGTTGCAACCGCTCGTCATACTCGGGAGAAAAACTCAAGCCAAATCGACGGACATTCTCACGCGCACCCAGATAGGACCGCAGCACCATCATGTGGTAATGGCTGGAATGCTCTCGATGCACACCATCCGGGCGAACATCCGTAAGCAGATTTTGCTGGAACGCCTCCATTGCGAAATCCAATAGATCTGCACCCATAGCTTCCGGCAGGGCCAGCGCAGCGATGAGCAGCGCATAGAGTTCCAGCGTGCGGTGATTGCGCTCCGCTGTGAGATGATTGCGCAAGTACCTGGTTTGTTGCACCAGGCTGGCTATAATCCTTTCTTCAAGCCCTTCGGAAAATCCGGCAAAATGCGGAGCATCCGCAAAGATGTTCCACGCGTAAATCCAGTTTTGAATCCGCCGGCCGTGCGCATCAGTGGGACCAAAATCCACAGGAACCTGCCGAATCCAGGAGTCCACCAGAGTTTCCCATGCCTGCTGAAACCGCACATCACTGGAGTTTGCATAAGCTGCTGCCAGGTCCAGTCCAAAGTAGAACTTGATCCACGCAATGTTCCACTCTTCATCGTGGGGAAGGCCGGCCAGCAACCAGTTTGGATCAAGCCCCGGTTCCAGCATGACGCCGTTCTCCGTGAATCTTCCGGCGCAGGCATTCTCGGCAATCCTACGGTCCCGATATGCGTGCCCAATTACGCAGAACACCGGCCGTGGTCTGATCTGCGTGCTGGCAGGAGTCGTCATGCTGCACACTCACGGAACAGGCCTGCCATGCGAGCTGCGAGAGTATCGCCATTGAATCGCGATTGGATGGTTTCCCGCCCATTACGGGAAAGATTTGCGGCAAGACCGCTGTTACCTGTCAGACGAAGGAAAGCTTCAGCCAGGGCGACGGGATCCTCAGATGGAACCAGCAATCCGTTTACGCCATCATCGATGAGTTCCGGAATTCCCGAAATCGGAGTGCTGACGACCGGAACTCCTACGGCCATAGCTTCCATGAGCACATTAGGAATGCCATCACGGTCCCCATTCTCGAGAACCCGGCAGGGCAGGCAGAACGCGCTCGCTTTCTGATATTCGCTGAAGAGCTGCGACTGCGACATTGGGCCTGGCAGAAGCACATTGTTCTCCAGCCCATTGGCAGCAATCAGCCTCCGAATTTCTTTCTCATGCTCTCCACCTTCAGCAACAATGATTGCCTCAAACAGCACACGCTTCTTGTGCAGAATGGCACACGCCTTAACAAGGATGTCAAAACCCTTTTTGGGAATCAGACGACCGACGCCGAGCACGCGGAAATGCCCGTTCGTCTCCCGCAAAGCGGGCTGCTCTTTCATAATGTTGCAGAGCTCTGCGTTGAGTCCGTGGTAAACGCAATGAACCGGGGTCTTGCTACCAAGATTTTCCAGATAATCGCGATTGGCATCCGTGCAGGTGATGACGAACCGCGCAGCATCCATTTTGCGCCGCAGCAGGCCCGCCGGGTTAAGGCTGGGCAGGTAAATATCTTTTGCGTGCGCTGTAAATGAAAAAGGAAGCTTCGTCATCATGGATGCAAACCATGTGACGGTGGTCGCGCCGTGGCAGTAGTGGCCATGTATGTGGCTCACGTCCCCGGCCTGCTCCAGCAAATCTGCCAGCATCACTCCTTGCAAAAACTCTTTGGCATAAACCTTGCGCGGCCAGGACCAGAACTGCTCGCGTGCGCGTACAGCTTGCATAAAGGCCGCTCCCGCGGCGCGCAAAGCACCAAACGGATGTTTGCGGACAACCCGTCGAAGCGACGGGAGGAAATGCTTCAAATTGTCTGAGAGCCATTTGAGCAAAGAAGCATTCTTCATCGACGTAGTCGCCGGCATGTAAAGTGGCTTGGCAAAGATTTTGTCCAGCAAATCACTGGGGACTGGTTCGGTGCAGGGCAGGATCACAAAGACCCGCAACCGCAGCCCCTGCTGCTCCATGCGATAGACTTCGCTGGTGATGAACGTGTCCGTCAGACGCGGATATCCTTTCAAAACATAGGCGATACAGCTCCGATCGTTTTGCAGCGGGAACTGTTTGCTCTCAGCAGGCATAGGCATTCCTCAACAGATCATAAAAACGTTCTGTACAGGTTCGAAGGTCGTATTCCCGTTGCACTCGTTCGCGTGCCTTTATCCCAAATTGCTGTAGCCGGGCGTATTGTTCTCCGAGAAGATCGATCGCCCCTGCGAGAGATTCAGCGTTTCCGGGCTCTGTAAGTAGGCCGGTTTCCCCATCAACCACAGCGTTTGCAATTGCGGCGACGTCGCTGGCGATCACCGGCCGGCCGCACGCCATCGCCTCAAGCACTACGTTCGGCAAGCCGTCACGATCACCACTCCGATCCACAATGGAAGGCACAATAAGGACATGGGCACGCTTGTACGCTTCGGGCAAATCTTCATGCGTTTTTGGTCCACAGAGCGTGACTTTCGATTCCAAACCATGTTTCTGAATCAATTTCCTCAAATGCGTCTCTTCCGGCCCTTCTCCAATAATCTCCAGTTGAAACGAACGGCGAAGCCGCGCCGCTGCAGCTATGAGAATGTGGAATCCTTTTTTCTCCACCAGCCGTCCTACGGCCAGGAGTTGAAGCGGTCCAACATGGGGGAAAGGACGCGGCACAAATCCGTCGAGGTCAACTCCGTGAGGCACCAGGTGCACCTTGGCGCCGGAATCCCGCAGTTCGTCTGCAACGTCACCATTGCAAGCCACCACACACGCTGCTTTGCGGGCGCGCTCAGAAAGAATTTCACGAGGGACCTTGCGCGCGTCTTTGGCATGTATGCTGAAGCCAAAACGTGTACCCAATCGCATGGCTACGCGCTCTGCAAGCTCAGCCGGGAGGTGTGCGAAATACCCATGAACGCCAGACACGGCCGTTCCATTCAGATGCTTGATTACTTCATCCGCCTGGTGCGCTATGTCTGCTTCCGCCAGCACATGAACCCGACCTGCCAAGGCCTTGCTGGCTGCGTGTGTCGCAACAGATTCACCCGCCTTGGTTGCGAAGATGCCAGCCAGGACGCCACGTTGTTCAAGCGCCCATATCTCATTTACCGCGAAAGTCTCCGAGCGCCTGGGAAACCCGCTCAGGACCATCGCGATCCTGCATTGAGTCATGCTGCCCTCCAGTGGCAACTGAGCAATCTCGCTACACGTTCACGGATGACAGGAAGTCCATCCAAGTCCAGGGTGGAGGGATTCAAAGAAGAGCTCAATGCTTCGCGTACCTTGGCTATTAAAGTTTCGGACGTCAGATCCTCGGGCTCAACGCATTCAAAGAAGCCTCGCTCGGCCATCAATCGTGCTCGGATGAGCTGTTCACGCACCGGTTCGCTTCGCGGAACCAGAATGGCACGCCGGCAGAAGGAGAGCAGCTCACACACAGTGTTGTACCCGGCCTGTGAAACCACCACGTCACTCTGTGCGTAGCGATTCGCAATTTCCGCTTCGAATTCAAGAAAGGCTACGTCTGCCATGTAGTCAAAGCGACGCAGTATTTCCGAACGCCGTGCCTGCGGCATCTGTGGTCCGAAAATGATGGTGCTGCGGAGAGCAACATTTCTCGGCAATCTGGAAAGGCCGGCCAGATAGGCTTCGATCACGTTCCCGCCATCGCCTCCGCCACCAGTGGTGACCAGAATCCGCGGAGGCCCATCCAGCCGCTCGGTTTTTAGAGTAGGACGTTTCAAATATCCGCAATAGACGGTTTTTCGCAGGACCGGATCAGGAAATGCATATTCCTTCACTGTGTCGAAAACGGTTTTGCACCCGTAAATCCAGACTTCATCGTAGAACTGCTCAATCACGTCAAAGCTGCCATTGCTGACCAGGACGTTTCGCGTACGTTCCGGCTCATCCAGGATGTCGCGAACTCCCAGCACAAGCTTGGTATGCCGGCCGTTCTTGTGCAATGTGTGGAGTGTGGGTAAAAGTTCGCCATCAACTCCGGCGGCCCGCTTGTCTACAACGATGAGGTCCGGATTGAACTGAAGGATTGATTCCCTCAGAATGGCTTCCCGCGTCTGCTTTACTTCGTTGGGACAGCCAGAGAGATAGCGAGGGCCATATTGCTCGGCTTCGAACCGGTCCAGACAAGGAAGCTTGATGTAATCAATGCCTTTCGGAATCCGGAACGCATGGATCATCGGCGAACCGGTGATGATCAGGACGGAAGCATCGGGATAGGATGAAATGAACTCCTGTGAAAGTAGAAGAGTCCTCCGGATGTTTCCCATTCCGAACGTATCGTGCGAATAGAGCACGATCTTGGGCCACGAGCGCGAGCTACTCACTTGCTGATCGGGCAATGCGGGAGACGGGTGTCCGTTGGAGCGCCAGCTTCGCCCGTTCTGCAGCGCTGGTTGGGGAGCTGGGTGCAGAGAAGCCTCAGAAAAGCTGTTGGAAGTATTCTCGGAAACATCTTCAAATTTCATCATGAACTCGTCCTGTCGCTTTTACCGCTACGCGGGCACAATCCCGTATACGCATCTCACGAATGCTCAGAAACTGGGACTTGTGGAAAATGCGTACGCAAATGGTCGGTTTCGCCAAACTGTTCACCGACCAAACCTGGCGACGTTCCTCACTGTGAATGAAGTTGACAGGCTTTCCGTCTATGACTGACTAATGACTCAGATGGTCAGACGTAAGGTGCGCTCATGCTTCCCGGAAGGGGTTACCACTCACTAAAAGTTCCCGGAAGGGACAAAAGATGTGTCGATTTGTATTCGTACCTGAGACGTGAATGCCCTTTGCAGGGTTGCCTAGACGAATCCGTTATGTCCCGTTCCAGTTCTTGTCTGCACCTCTTAAACGTTGAGGACCTCCAAAAGCGTTCTGTCATGTATGACACGGCGCTAGATGGACTGGAACAAAAAAAATAATATCGTGTTGCTATTAATGTCCCCGAAGGCACAAGGCTTTCCTGAGGAGGTCGGGCCGTTGATGGTAAAGCTGAGATTTAGGAACGAAGGGCGCAAACGCGGCCTCGTGCAAGCCGCGCGTGCAATCGGTAAATCGTGCGCTCCGACTTAGTCAATAAACTGGCGATTATGGCAATCGCGGTCTCCTGCCAAGTTTCCTGCACCGCAAACGCTGCGTTCCTCGTCATCTGGAAACAAGTGCGATTGACAACCCAACAGAGATGCTGATACATTGCTTCGCGCTGAACCATACGGTTCGCGCCTCCTGTCGCAATTGGCGGCAGCGCGTCTGGCTCTTTCGAGCACCCAAGCAAGCTCACGCTGCCCTCCTCTGATTTAGCCACACAAAATTTCCCGTCGCCCTGGCAAGCGTTTACCCCAAAGTTACGCTGGGTTTCCTCACAGCGACGGCAGTCGAGAAATGATCTTCAATGGATAACATGTACCTACACCCGAACGTCCAGCTAGAACCGCTGATTGATCACTGGTATGCGTGGCCACACTTGATTCCGCCTGCTACGGCCGCCCGAAACATGACGGAGCGGCACGCCAAAATTATGCAATCGTACATTACCGCTCCGCAAATCCATGCCAACGCAGTGAAGAACCCGAAGATGCTGGGCGGTCCCTTTATTGACTACGGCGGAGAGCGGGTGCAGGAAATCAAAGACCTGCTGGCAAATACGTTGCGCGAACGCGCATGTCTGGCGGCTCTCTCCAAAGCTCTGGAGGAACTGGACCGGATGCTGCAAAGCAAAGCGAGAGGAGAATCTCTGCATCCGCTATACGCACAAATCCCTCCGATCCTGAAGGGATATGTTGAACTTGTCTACGACTTGAACAATCATCCTTCCTTCAGGATCCTGGAATCTCTGCTCTATCGCAGCGAATTTTACGTAAGGGATTCGCAGAGCCTGATGCTGTCCCGAATTACCGGAGACGACCGTCCCTTTGTGCTGAGTACGCCACGTCTGCCCAACCATGAAATCTGCCATCTCAAGGTTCCCTTTGCGGATGAAGCGGTGGATTACCTGTTTTCCGCGAAACTGGAGGCAAAGCCTTTGGGAGAACTGATGGAGAGATGCGGCGTGGCAGCCCCGGACGAACAATTGTTCCACTCATTTTTCACCACGCAGGCGCCGCAGCGATATTGCCCATACCTTGGCAATGGAGCGCGGTGGCGGTACTTTGGCCACGCCTGCATTCTGCTGGAAACGCCCACGATCAGCTTACTCTTCGACCCCGTGCTGAGCTACACATACGAAAGCGGCATTTCGCGTTACACCTATGACGACCTCCCGGAAAAAATTGATTACGTGCTGATTACGCACAATCATCAGGACCACGTTTTACTGGAAACACTGCTGCAAATCCGGCACAAGGTGAGGGCCATTATCGTTCCCCGTTCCGGAGGTGGCGCACTGCAGGACCCTTCCCTTAAGCTGACTCTCGAGAGCATTGGGTTCCGCAACGTGATTGAACTGGACGAACTGGAGATGATGGACTTTGAATGTGGTTCCATCACCGGCCTGCCGTTCCTGGGAGAACATGCGGACTTGAATGTGCGATCCAAGCTGGCTTACCTGGTAAATCTTCGCGGGCACAAGCTATTGTTCGCCGCCGATTCCTGCAATATCGAACCGGCGCTCTACCGGCACCTGCAGCGCCACATCGGCGACGTGAGGGCGATGTTTGTTGGGATGGAGTGCGATGGTGCGCCACTGACTTGGCTTTACGGTCCGTTGCTGACGAGGCGCATCGAGCGGGGGCAGGACGAATCGCGGCGTCTGAGCGGCTCCAATTTTGCCCAGGCAATAGAGATTGTGAATGCGTTGAACTGCAAAGAGGTGTTTGTCTATGCCATGGGCCAGGAACCGTGGCTGAATTATGTGATGAGCATCAAGTACAGTTCGGAATCGAACCCCATCGTTCAATCCAACAAGCTGATTGAAACCTGCCGTGAGCGAGGCATAGTTGCGGAGCGACTGTTTGGAGAACGCGAGATGCTGCTTGATTGAGTTATGGAACAGGCGCTGCTGATGTGACTGATACGCTGAGACCGGTGCCGAGACATTTCTCTGAAACAACCCGGCACCGGCCGAACATCAGGCGCTCTGGGCGAAGGCGCGCACGGGAGATTCAGAGATGGCGGGTTTTCTCGGCGCTGCCGACCTGACCGCGGTGACCCATTCGGGATCAAGTTCGGCAACCACAGTGCGCATCATCATGGTGATGGAAACCAGAAGACGGTGCTTTGGTCGGATGGAAGTCAGGATGCCAACGGCTCCGCGCAAAGGACCATCTTCAATGCAGACTTTATCGCCAGGCTGCAAGCCTTTCACGACGCAGGTGGGTACACCGGAGTTGACGATAAGTTGAATCGAGCGAATCTCCTCAGGGTCAATCGGGGCAGGTCTACCGGCAAATTCGACAATGCGGATGACGCCGGGCGTAGTCACAATGAGGCCATAAACATGAGGGTTGACACGACAGAAGACATAGCCGGGAAACAGCGGTACCTGTCCTAAGGCGCCTCTCTTCTTGATACTGCAGGTCGGTAAAAATTCTTCGTATCCTTTTACTCGCAACAAGTCTGCTACGCGATGCTCGGTGCGGGTCCTTACTTGCAACGCAAACCACTTTTCCTCGTAGCCATGAAAATACGCCATTGTCGATCCCTCCAGTCCAAATGCGAAATAGAAACAAAATGAATATCCGCGAGAACTGGAAGACCAACAACGGATGAACAGACGGGGATAGTCCCCTCCCAAAAGTATTGAATCCTGCCAACGGAAGGACGGGGGAATTAGTTAGAGGTCGGAAAAAACCGGGAGCTCATAAGAGAATGCGAGATCAAGTAGATCCGCCAACGGGAACTTCATAGCGCTAAACCATTTTAAATACCACAGATGTAAAGATTTTTACGGATATTTTTACATCAAAATTAACAATGACTTGAAAAAGCTTTGCTGAAAGCGAATTTCTCCGTACATACTTCCGTCAGCCCGCATTCTAGTTTCAGAAATGGGCTCAGAACTTCCGACCGCACAGAACAAATTGCGGCTTCCAAGCGCAAAAGTGCACTTTCCAACAATCTCAGAGAGTTCTTAATCTTCAGAAGGAACTTTGTTTCGCTATAAGGTTTTGCCTTGGGAAGTAGTCTCGGAGCCCTATGCCTCCCGCTGAGCTATTTGACCCTTCTTACTTTTGCCAATAGCTTCAGATCGTTTTGGAAATCTGGAGTTCCAAAATGGCACGGGTAAAAACAAATTAGTCGAGTATCTGCTTGACAAGAGTTACCTCCAGCAGCAACTCTAAGTCTGCAACGAGACCTTTAATTAACTCTAATCTGGGCACACGCCCATGCTCCAAAAGACTACTGCCATGCAATTCGAGGGTTCTGCTCAGCAGCTCCGATTTGAGACGACACATCCTATCTGTGTCGCCATAGTTTCGTCCCATTCCCTGGCAGCCCACCATTTAGTTGAACTGGTAAAAGGCAATCTGAACATGCTACCGGTTGTCCTTTCCGATGGGGTGAGCAACGCCCAGGCGTTCCCCGCCAATGCGCCGGTGGTGGTCCTGATTGATTTGTGGGGGCTACCCCGGCCGAATTGCGAATACCTGGAGACCATTGGCCGTGCCCTGCCCGGGGCCGTATTCCTTGCAACGGATCGGACGCGAAACCAAATGGAGGTAGCGCACTTGTTAAGAGCGGGGTTCTCGGGGTTTATCACTCATGAAGAGGCGTCGTACCTGCTGGGCCGCGCTATTGAAGTGGTAGCGCAGAGGTTTATCTGGACGTCACCCGAGGTCATACGGACCTACATGAAACTGACTTCGCGGACAGCCATGCGCGCAACCGGAGTGGAAATGCTCACAGTCCGGGAGAGCCAGATTCTGGATCTGCTGCGGCGACGCTGCTCAAACAAGGAAATGGGAGATCTGCTCGGGATTTCCGAAAGTACAGTGAAGTTCCATGTTTCCAACATCCTGATGAAGTTAAACGCAAGCAACCGGCGAGACCTGGCGGAAACAGAGTTGTTTGACTCAAGGTCGCAGCGTGCGAGCGAATGGCCGAAAGTTGTAGTCACTTCGATCACCGCGGAGAACACCTCCACGCCAGCGTTGCAGAAGACCGGCACCTTCGTTATAGAGAAAGCTGAAGGGCTGGTACAGAGAGCCAGAACGGGCTCTTAGTTCGGCTCTCACCGCATTAAAAGAAATTTAAATAGAATTTGACTGTTGAAAGAAAATCGTGCTAGAGTGCAGGCTACTTCTGGCTGTTGCAGTACCAAGGAAGTGTCTTGCCACCTGCCCTCATGAGCCTTCCTGGAGATGCTCGAATGGCGGCAGCCCGCAGACTCCAACCACTTTCTTGATCGTCATCCATAACTTCCGCACATAAATAGGATTGCGCTGTAGCAGAAAGCAATGGTCAATAAGAGATTTGTTGATCTCAGCCACACAATTGAAGATGGCATGATTACCTATAAAGGCCTGCCCGGACCGGTGATCAGCGACTATCGCAGCCGCGAAGAATCAAGAAGCTATTACGCCACGGGAACCGAGTTCCAAATTGGAAAAATTGACATGGTGGCAAATACCGGGACATATCTCGATGCTCCCTTCCACCGCTTCGCGAAAGGCAAGGACCTTGCAGAGCTGCCGCTGGAGTCATTGGCCGACATTTGCGGCGTGCGCCTCAGCTCAGGGAAGGACCGGCGCATTGACACCGATCTGTTTGCCGACAAAGACCTGAGAGGCAAGGCTGTGCTGGTCCATACCGGCTGGTCAAAGCATTGGCTCTCAGAAGAATATTTTCAAGACCCGCCTTTCCTCACCCGGGCCGCGGCCGAATGGCTTGTGAAAACCGGGGCCATACTGGTGGGAATTGATTCCATGAACATAGATGATGTTCACGATACCAGCCGTCCCGTACACACCTTGCTGCTGGAGGCCAACATACCGGTCGTGGAACACCTTACTAACCTCGAACTTCTTCCAGAAGCGGGGTTCCGATTTTTTGCCCCACCGGCAAAAATCAAAGCATTCGGAAGTTTTCCGGTACGTGCCTTCGCCATCGTTTAAAAAGTCACACCGTGTGAAACCGTGCGAGAAATTCTGATCCAAGGCATTGATACTTCCCTGGGTTCGCATTTTGCCGCGATGCTCATGCGATCACCTGATATCCGGATTTCCTATCTGCCGGCCAGTACCAGGACTAGTGCCGAGGAGATTTCAGATCGCATCTCTTTCGCTGCCGCAGAGAGCAACCGAAACCAGGAAGACAGCCACCGCCAACAAATAGCAGACCGCCTTCGGAAGCATGACACTCTGACAATGGCCAGCAACATCGCTGAGGTATGGTATTTCGCGGACGAAGCAAGCGGAGTTGAACCAGACATGCTTAAGGAATTGATGATCGCTTGTCTCAGCACCGGAACAGAGAGGTTCTATTACGCTTCTGAGGATTTGAATGTTGGCCCAGGACAGCCAACTCTGGAAGCGGAAATTGTGGAGCGATGCAAAGCCTGTGGCATTCAACACACTATTTTTCACCTTTCGCCGATACTGGGCGACGGAGGCGCGATCGAGAAATTCCTTGCCGAATTGCATTCACTGAAAACTGAGATCGAGGCGAGAGCACCGCAATATTTTGATTTCCAGGCATTACGGT
>DASUBD010000350.1:0-8208 GCA_035763445.1 Candidatus Angelobacter sp. | reverse complement strand
GCAATCTGGCCGCTAAAAAAACTTATCGCGCGTGTCGATTTTGGGCCGCGCCATTCGCTGCACTCATAGAGGCCGGGCGGGAACGCTGGCCCGCAAATTCAAGACATTCAGAATATTCAGAATAAGGAGATTTACGAATGCGTTACATGATGATCGTCAAGCACCGCGAAGGACAGGGAGTCCCACCCAAAGAACTCATGCAGGCAATTGAAAAGCTTTCGGAAGAAGCCAACAAGGCAGGAATCATGCTGGGTAACGGCGGACTTGCACCCACAGCTCAGGGCGCGCGGGTTCGCGTGTCCGGCGGCAAAGTAACCGTCACGGATGGGCCTTTTACGGAAGCCAAGGAGATCATCGGCGGCTATGCCCAGTTTGAGCTGCCATCCAAGGAAGCCGCGATCAAATCGGCAGTCGAGTTTATGGAGCTGCACAAGAAATACTGGCCCGGCTGGGAGGGCGAGACCGAAGTGCGGCAGATGTTCGGGCCGGGAGATTTTGAGAAATATTGTGAAGCCGGCCAGGCCGAGCTTGCGCAGGCACAGCAAAAATGATGTGATCGGTAGCAGTGTCTGCTGCCGATCTAAACCGTTCCATCGATGCCGTCTGGCGAATGGAATCACCCAGGATCATTGCGTCACTCACTCGCATGGTGCGCGATGTTGGTCTCGCGGAAGACTTTGCGCAGGATGCTCTTGTTTCTGCGCTGGAGCAATGGTCACAGTCGGGTGTCCCGGAAAACCCGGGCGCCTGGCTGATGACTGCCGCCAAGCATCGCGCCATCGACCACTTCCGCCGGCGCACCCGGCTGGAACTCAAACACCAGGAACTTGGCCGCGAGCTTGAGGCCCAGGAGATGGCTGTGCCGGATCTCGAAGCTCAGCTCGATGACAATGTGGGCGATGATCTTCTCCGCCTTATGTTCATCTCCTGCCATCCGGTGCTTTCAACAGAGGGCCGGGTGGCATTGACACTGCGGCTTCTGGGCGGCCTTACCACTGAGGAAATCGCGCGGGCATTTCTTTCTCCTGAGCCCACCATTGCGCAGCGCATTGTCCGCGCCAAGCGTACGCTTTCCGAAAATCGCGTGCCGTTTGACGTTCCGCGCGGTGCTGAACTGGCCGCCCGCGTTTCGTCGGTCCTGGAAGTCATTTACCTTGTCTTTAATGAAGGCTACGCGGCTACCGCAGGGGATAACTGGTTGCGGCCTTCTCTTTGCGAAGATGCTCTGCGCCTGGGCCGCACTCTGGCCGAACTCGCACCTCTCGAACCTGAAGTCCACGGCCTTGTCGCCCTGATGGAGATTCAAGCTTCGCGCGCTCGGGCCCGCGTGAGCGCTACGGGCGAACCAATCCTGTTGCTGGACCAGGATCGAGGCCGTTGGGACCAGTTGCTGATCCGCCGCGGTCTTGCTGCCCTGAAACGGGCAGAAGCGCTCAACGGGGCCAAGCGAAAAACGCCGGGGCCTTACGCCCTTCAGGCTGCCATCGCCGCATGCCACGCCCGCGCGCGGACTGCGGATGAAACCGATTGGAATCACATTGTTGCCCTATATGGTGAACTTTCCCGAGTAGCGCCCTCGCCGGTGATTGAACTGAACCGTGCCGTGGCCGTCTCCATGGCTTCCGGCCCTGCAGCGGGGCTTGAGTTGATGGACGCGCTGATCGGGGAACGCGTCCTTGAGAACTATCACTTGCTGCCCAGTGTGCGTGGTGATCTGCTGAAAAAGCTAGGACGCCTTGACGAAGCCCGCGCCGAGTTCGAACGTGCCGCATCCCTCACTCGCAACGCACGGGAACGCGAGCTGCTCCTCTCTCGTGCAACCGCGTGTAGTCGTCCCGTGTGAGTAACATATCGCAGTACAACCGCGCAGTCGATTGCAAGACATGTCATCTGTCTTCATCCTGTAAAATGCTGCGTGTTAGACGGAAGCTGACGTAAGCCAATATTGAAAGATCCTGCCGCCTCTTCTGTCATCAAAAACTCTATGCAGAAACGACAGCTGGGCAACTCTGACTTGCATATCACTCCTATCGGCGTGGGTGCGTGGGCCATGGGAGGCGGTGATTGGGCATTTTCCTGGGGCCATCAGGAAGACAAGAACTCCGTTGAAGCTATCCATGCCGCGCTCGACTCGGGCATCAACTGGATTGATACCGCGGCGATCTACGGTCATGGCCATTCTGAAGAAGTTGTGGGCAAAGCCATCGCCGGGCGATCCAACCGTCCTTACATTTTTACCAAGTGTGGCATCGTCTGGAATGAGCAGCGGCAAATCTCGCGCAGCTTGAAAGCAGATTCCATTCGCCGTGAAGTCGAATCCAGCCTGCGCCGTCTCAAGCTGGATGCGATTGATCTGTACCAGATCCACTGGCCTGATCCTGAACCGGAAATTGAAGAAGGCTGGCAGACACTCGCTGAGCTCAGGAAGGAAGGAAAGGTCCGCAATATCGGCGTGTCCAATTTCAACGCAGCGCAGATGAAGCGCGCGCAGAAGATTGCGCCCATCACATCGCTGCAACCGCCGTACAACATCGTAACCAGCGACATAGAAAGAGAAGTTCTGCCATTCTGCCGCGAGAACAACATTGGCGTCATTGTTTACTCCCCAATGAAATCCGGATTGCTTACCGGCAAGATGACCCGCGAGCGCATTGCCAAACTTTCTCCGGACGACTTCCGTCCGCGGACAGTCAGCTTTCAGGAACCGCTCCTGAGCCGCAATCTTGGTCTGGTGGAAGTGTTACGGGGCATCGGAGACAGGCATGGTCACACTCCCGGCGAGGTGGCAATTGCCTGGACATTGCGTGATCCCGTTGTCACGGGAGCCATTGTTGGAATGCGTTCCGCCCAGCAGGCAAAAGAAATCATCCGCTCCGCCGAGTTCCGATTGAGCAGTGATGAGGTGCTCGAAATTGAGTCATACCTCAAGAGCCATCCTGTAGCTGCATAAAGGGCTGGCGGGTTATATCATTTGGGCCATGGTTCAATTTCCAGTAGAGAAGGTGCGGGCCTGCTTTCCCGCACTCCAGAACGACTTCGTCTTTTTTGATAACGCCGCCGGCGCTCAGTCACCCAAACGTGTGCTTGATGCCGTCGCTGACCACCTCCTTCACCGCAACGTGCAAAGAGGCGGGCGTTATCGCCAATCCCAGGAAGTGGATGAAACTATCGCCCGTGCCCGCACTAGTGTCGGCCTGCTGGTCAACGCTCGCCATCCTGATGAAATTTCCTTCGGCATGAATGCAACGTCGTTCATGCGTCTCATCAGTCTGGCCGTTGGACAATCGCTCAAAGAGCGTCGTGAAATCATCGTTACCGATCTGGATCACGAGTCGAACATCGCCGTCTGGCTGGCGCTGGAGCGCGAAGGCGCAAAGATTCTGTGGTGGCATTTCAGGGATGATGGCCGCCTCCACCCCGAAGATCTGGATCCGCTGCTCTCCCCACGCACGCGCATTGTGGCGTGCACTCTGGCGTCCAACGCGCTTGGCTCCATTCTTGATATTGCAGAGGTTTCCAAGCGTGCTCATGCCGCGGGCGCCGAGGTTTTTGTGGATGCGGTGCATTACGGGCCGCACGGGCCTATAGACGTGCAGGCGTTCGATTGCGATTACCTGGTCTGCTCTGGCTACAAGATCTTTTCTCCGCACATGGGCTTTCTCTGGGGACGCATGGAATCGCTCAACGCGCTGCCCACGTTTCGCGAAGATTTTGTTCCAGACACCACTCCCGCGAAGCTTGAGGTCGGCACCTATATATACGAAAACGTCGCCGGGATGGATGCTGCGGTGCAGTATCTCGAAGAACTGGGTCGCATGGTAGTTCCTGCGGCAGCATCACGTCGAGATGCGCTGGTGGCGGGCACAGAGGCTATCCGTCAGTATGAAGCGCAATTGACCTCTGCCATGCTGGAAGCCTTGTGCCAGGCTAAAGCAACTGTGTACGGCATTACGGCAAGAGACCAGATTCGTCATCGCACGCCCACTCTGTGTTTCAACCTGCCTGGCATATCTCCGGCGCAAGCTACCACTGAGCTGGCGAAGCACAACATCGGCGTGCGTGATGGTCATATGTACTCGCCGCGACTGATGAATAGGCTGGGCCTCGCCAAAGAAAGCGGCGCCGTCAGGGCTTCTCTGGTGCATTACAACACGCTGGATGAGGTGCGCAGGTTCGGCGACGCAATCCGCCAAATCCGGGCTTCCTGAGACGAGGACATGGCAATGGCTGATCAAGCACCAACAACCGCTGAGCTCGCGACGAGTGCTGCCGGCGACCCTTCAACAAGTCAGAGCGAGGGATTGCACCGGCGTCTAGGTCAGCGCCAGCTCACCATGATGGCGATCGGCGGAGCCATCGGCGTTGGCCTGTTTCTTGGCAGCAGCGTTACTATCCGTCTTGCCGGACCGGCCGTGATTCTCTCCTACGTTCTCGGGGCGGGAATCGCTCTCATCATGTCTTACGTGCTGACGGAAATGGCTGTGGTTCATCCGGTCGCCGGAGCATTCGGAGTTTACGCGGAGAAATATCTCAATCCGTGGGCCGGCTTTTCTGTCCGTGCGACCTATGGTTTTGCTCAGATCATCGCTATAGGTGCTGAAGTCACGGCCGCCGGAATCTACATCGCCTATTGGTTTCCCAACGTTCCGCAATGGATCTGGGTTGTGCTGGTTTCGGCTGCGTTGGTTCTGGTCAATTCCATGCAGGTCAATCGCCTGGGCGAATTTGAATATTGGTTCGCCATGATTAAAGTAAGCGCGATTGTGGCGTTTATCATTGTTGGAATTGCGCTAATCTTTGGCATCGGATCGCGGCACGCTGTGGGCCTGGCCAACCTGACCCAACACGGCGGGTTTTTACCCTCGGGATGGAAGGGAGTCTGGCTGTCCCTGACGATCACCGTGACCAGCTACATGGGAGTGGAGATCATCGCGGTGACCGCGGGCGAGGCCGAGCGACCGGAAGTGACGATTCCTCGCGCCATGCGCAACATCGTTTACCGGCTGATCCTGTTTTACATTTTTGCCATCGCCATCATGGTCACCATGGTTCCGTGGAACCAGGCGGGAAGCTCTTCCGCTCTTTCCGGCAGTCCATTTGTAACTGCCTTCTCGGCAGCTCATGTGCCCTTTGCAGCCGGGATCATGAACTTTGTGGTGCTCACGGCGGCGCTCTCCAGCGTGAACACGAATCTGTATCTTTCTACGCGCATGTTGTTTTCACTGGGACGCGAAGGCTACGCGCCGCGATGGATGGGCAAGGTCAGCGGCAACGGCGTTCCTCATCGCGCTCTGCTTGCCTCAACGGCTGGGATCATTGCGGCCATCCTGCTGGCCATCGTTGCTCCCAAAAACGCATTTCTCACGTTGTACGGCACCGCAGTGGCCGGGATGCTTTTTGTCTGGCTGGTGGTGCTCAACACACATCTCAAGTTTCGTAAAACCTTATTGCCTGAGCGCATTTCGCAATTGCCTATGCGCCTGCGTGCACACCCGTTCTTTACCGTGCTGGGGATTCTGCTGCTCCTCGCTATTTCCGTCAACACGTTCTTTGTCGAAGGCCTTGAGTGGTCATTTCCGGCATTCGCAGTCTTTCTGGGAGTGATCTCACTCCTGTACTGGCAAAACCGGCGACGAACGGCTTGATCCGCGCCCATGATATTCACCAACTCGTGATAGTTTCTATGCTTATCGATTACCGCTACTAAAGGAGTAAGCTCCGCATGTCCTCAGTCGGCGAAGAACTTTATTCTTCGCTTCGTGAAAAATTCAAAGGCGATCTGCTGCTTCCAGCAGACGCGTCTTACGAGTGCGCCCGTTCCATCTGGAACGGCATGTTTGATCGCAGGCCTGCGGTCATCGCACGCTGCGCAGACGTGGCCGATGTTCAACTCGGGGTAAAAAGCGCCTCCCATCTCGGAGTTCTCACTGCCATTCGCTGCGGCGGCCACAGCCTGGCCGGCTTCAGCACATGCGATGGGGGACTGGTCCTTGATCTCTCGAGGATGCGCCAAGTCACTGTGAACTCTGACCAGCGCCGTGCGCGTTTTGCTGGCGGCTGCTTGCTGGGATCGATCGATACGGAAACGCAAAAAGCCGGATTGGTATTTCCTTCGGGCGTGGTGTCCCATACTGGGGCTTCCGGCCTGGTGCTCGGCGGCGGAACAGGATGGCTCACACGAAGGTTCGGATTGTCGTGCGACAACGTTGAAGGGCTCACGCTGGTTACTGCCGATGGCTCTCTGGTACGGGCGAATGCGAGAGAGAATCCGGATTTGTACTGGGCTCTGCGTGGCGGCGGAGGCAATTTCGGCGTGGTCACTGAGTTTGAAGTCCGGCTTCATCCGTTGACTTCAGTTGTGCTGGCGGAGGGTTTGTGTGCGGAGCCTCAAATTCGCTCCCTGGTTCAGTTCTGGAGAGACTTCATGGCTGAAGCTCCCTTCGATTTGAAGTGGAATGTTGATCTGCGGCTTGCCCCGCATGTAGATAAGGTTCCTCCTGAACTGCGTGGACGTGCTGTGGCCGGAAATTCTTTGGTCTGGACTGGCGCTTCTGAAGCCGCGCAGCCATATCTGAAACGCGCTCTCAGCCTGTGCCATCCGGATTCGGTCAGAGTGCGTGAGCTTTCTTTTTTGCAACTTCAAACCATGGCCGACTCTGATTTCCCTCATGGCCGCCGCTATTACACCAAGTCGGGATATTTTTCCTATCTCGATGACACCAGCGTCGACCGACTGGTGGAAGCAGTTGCCAAGATTCCTTCGGCCCAAACGCAGATTGAGTTCGCGTATCTCGGCGGCGCGGCAGGGCAGGTGGCGGCAAATAAAACTGCCTTTGGCGATCGTAGCGCGCCATTCATTATGAACCTGCTGGCGAACTGGTCTGATGCGGCTGACGATGCGGCGAATATCTCCTGGGTTCGGCAACTCTTTCAGCGGCTTCGGCCCGGCATGAAGCCTGGAGTTTACATCAACTTTATGAGCGGCGATGAGCAGGATCGCGTTCCGGAGGTCTATCAGGAACGCCTGCAGCGCATTGCCTCAGTGAAAGCTCACTACGATCCAAGAAATTTCTTTCGCTTGAACCAGAACATTGCGCCGCGAAGTGTCTCGCAGGCTTCATCATGAAAGCGGCTGATCCGGAGAGGATGACCAACCGCCCACTGCCCGTCACCATCATTAGCCTGATCTATATCGTGGTCGGTATCGTCGGCTTGGTCTTTCATCTGGCCGACTTCAAAGGACAGCTTTCTCTCCACTCAGAGATCACGTGGATCAGTGCTGTTCGTCTGTTGGCGATTGTCGCCGGAATCTTCATGTTCCATGGCCATAACTGGGCACGCTGGCTGGCTCTGGCCTGGATGACATTCCATGTAGTATTAGGTGCTCTCAACTCTCCTTCGCAACTACTGCTGCATGCGTTCCTGCTGGTGGTGTTCGGCTATTTCCTGCTTTGTCGCCGGAGCGCAAATTATTTCCGTCCCACACATTCCCAATTCAAAACGCAAGGTCATTGACCTTCGGATTCGCGCCATGTTTTCAAGCTTTCCTGGCCTCTTGAGCTACTCAGAACACCGCTGAACCACTACTTTTCCTTACGATCTATGGCTTAAAAGCTTGCGTCGGACAATGACATAACTATTACAAACAAACTCCTTCACACCTGATAGCTTTGAAATTCAGAACATATATTGGACTCAGGGAGAAACACGACTACTGTGAGCATCAGGGATGACAGGACGTTCAAGGAACCAATCAGTTGGATGACCACTTTCTTCATGGTGGCTTTTCACATCGGCGCCGTAGCCGCCCTTTTCACGTTTAGTTGGTCTGCTCTGGCGGTCGCGTTGGTGCTGCTGTACGTCGCCGGCAGCTTTGGAATCGGTATGGGTTATCACCGCCTCCTTACGCATCGCGGGTACAAAACCCATAAGTGGTTGGAATATTTTCTTACCACCTGCGGCACTCTGGCCCTGGAAGGCGGTCCGTTTTTCTGGGTGGCGACTCACCGCGTTCACCACCAGAATACTGATGTGGAAGGAGATCCCCATTCACCGCGCGATGGCGGTTTCTGGGCCCACATGGGCTGGATCATGACCGGCCGCGTGATGCACAACCATTCTGACGCTCTCCTGCCGTACATTCCTGATCTTCGCAAAGACAAGTTCCATACATTCATCAGCAAATGGCACTGGGTCCCAATCACCTTG
>DASUBD010000349.1:0-7456 GCA_035763445.1 Candidatus Angelobacter sp. | reverse complement strand
TGCGCGCAAACTCCCGCAGGTTTATGCGAGCAGTTAGCCGCGCGCGGAAAGGATGTGAGCCGGGAAGAGATCAAACCCAGCATCGAAACTTTGTGCGCTACCAAAGTTGCTTTGCAGCTGAACGGAAAGGTGCTTGCCCTGGCGACAGTCAGAGCACGCCACGGCCATTTCCAGGGCTGAGTTCACAAGACGGAGCATAAGACGACAGCTCCACTGCGCATTCGCTATTGCCTTCTCTCCAGGATGATGCACTCGTTGACTGGGCCTTCATAACGATCATTCGCCGGCATTGACCAGCACCAATTCATTGCATGCTGCTGGTCGAAAACATCTTTGTACACTAATTCGCCGCTCAGGCTGAGGAACGTCATCCTGCCCTTGTCGTTTACCAGCTCCCATGCCGCGGGCGTAAGTTCAAAGCTTTGTCGGTAGAGCCAAACCTCCTGCGACTTGGGACCAAGTTCGCCGGGAACTTTTATTTTCGGCATCCACTCCCCTTGCAGCAAAGTCCAGCCCTCCGGCAATCTCAGATTCGGTGTGAAGCGTACAAACTGTGCCGGGGTATTTCCGGCGTTCTCCAGATTCACGCTGAGCGTCATGAAGATAATCGGTTCTAAAGGCCTGGTTTCTCCGGCCACTTGCGGCGGTCCAATCTTCATCCATGACAGTCTTACGTTTCCTCCTTTGACCGCCACATATGCCCGCTGTGAAATTTCTACCGCACGTTCACTCTGCCGGCACGAATACAAGCTGAGAAATAAAGCCATTAATGCCAGGCCCGGCGACAAAACTCCAAGAAGGATTGTGATGTGATGTGGCTTGTCGGCTCTCTTTTCTTTCTTCACATGGTCCGGAATCTCGTCCTTTAGGGTTGCTGATTCCGGCTGGGAGGGCTTTTCCGGCTGCGTTCCTGCGCCTTGCAATTCCATGTCACGCGATTTTATCCAAAGCGCAGCGCATTCTCCACCACGACAGGAAATAGTGCAAACCGGCACGCGGATCATGCCACGCGCTCGACAGAGCACACTGTCGCGTTTTCAGGAAATCTGCAGCAGGAAGTCCTATTTCGCCATGCTGTCGGCGGACAGCCCACGGTACTTCAGCATCGGTTCTACGCTGGGCTTCTTGCCTCGCCACGTCTCGTACATCTTTTCCAGGTCCTCGGTATTGCCACGTGACAACACCATGTTGCGGAAACGGTCTCCGTTCGCCCGCGTCAATCCGCCATGCTCTTGGAACCACTGGTTAGCGTCGTCGGCCAGCATCTGCGTCCAAAGATAAGCGTAATAGCCCGCCGCGTATCCGCTTCCCCAGATGTGTGCAAAGTAGCTTGAGCGGTAGCGTGGTGGTGTGTAGCGGATCCACAGGTGCATCGGCTCCAGCGCTTCCTTCTCAAACTTGTCCGCCTCCTGCAACCCCGTAGTCGCTGGCAGCGTATGCCACTTCATGTCCAGCTCGGCAGCGGCCACCAGTTCCGTCATCTGGTATCCGGCATTGAATGTTTTCGCCTTTCGGATCTTCTCCACCAATTCCTTGGGCATGGGTGCGCCAGTCTTGTAGTGTTTTGCGTAGTGCTCGAAGACTGAAGGATAGAGCGCCCAATGCTCGTTGAACTGGGAAGGGAACTCCACAAAATCGCGTGCTGTCGAGGTGCCGGAAAGGCTCGGATATTCCGTGTTTGAGAACATCCCGTGCAGCGCATGTCCAAATTCGTGGAACATGGTGGTCACATTGTCTGACGTAAGCAATGCCGGCTCACCCGGGGCCGGAGGATCAAAGTTGGCCACATTTGCAATTACCGGCTTCGTGCCCAGCAGCTTTGATTGCTCTACATAGTTCGTCATCCACGCGCCGCCCTGCTTGTTGTCCCGCTTGAAGTAATCAGCGTAAAACAGCGCCAGTGGGCTGCCGTCCGCATTGAAAACTTCAAACACGCGTATGCCGGAAGCGTACACAGGAAGGTCTTTCCGCTCCTTGAAGCTCAGTCCGTAAAGCTGATGGGCGGCGTAGAAGACCCCATTTTCGAGCACGTTGTTCAGCTCGAAATATGGCTTCACGTCGTCCTCGTTCAGGTCGTATTTCGCCTTGCGCACCTGCTCGGAATAGAACTCCCAGTCCCACGGCTGGAGTTGAAACCCGCCCTTCTGCTTGTCGATCACTTCCTGTATGTCTTTTGCCTCGGCTGCGTCTCGCGCAACAGCCGGAGCCGCAAGCTGGTCCATGAATTTAAGCGCCGCCTCCGGCTTCTTTGCCATCTGGTCGGTGAGCTTCCATGCCGCAAAGTCCGGGTATCCCAGCAGCTTTGCTTTTTGCGCGCGCAGCTGCGCAATTTTCGCAATGGTCTCGCGCGTGTCATTCGCATCTCCGCGCTCCGCCCGCCCCCAGGAGTTTTCAAAGATCGCCTGGCGCGCTGACCGATTGCTCAAGGAAGTCAGGTCCGGCTGCTGCGTCGTGTTCTGCAGAGGAATAACATATCCTTCCACCTTGCGATTCTTTGCCGCCTCCTCCGCCGCCTTGACCTCAGCATCGGTCAAGCCTGCCAGCGCGGCCTTATCGGTGGTGACGTAGGCTCCTGCTTTCGTCGCGGCAAGCAGCCTGCTGATGAAGGTTTGCGAAAGGCTCGCCAACTCCTCATTAATCTTCTTCATTTCAGCTTTGTCAGCATCGCTGAGCTTGGCTCCCGCGTGTACAAACTCGTCGTAGTCGTGCTCCACCAGCCGCGACTGTTCTGGAGTGAGTTTCAGCGAGTGGCGCTCCTTGTAGACTGCCTCCACCCGGTGGAACAGCTTCGAGTCCAGATAAATCGCGTCCTGGTGAGCCGCCAGCTTCGGCGCTTCCATCTGGCGGACCTCCTGCAGCGCCGGATTTGTGTTGGCGCTCACCACGGCAAAGAATGCTTTGCTGACCCGCTCCAGCAATTGTCCCGTCTTTTCCATGGCAACAATCGTGTTGTCGAATGTCGGCGGCTGGGGATTGTCAGCGATTGCCTGCATCTCCTTTCGCTGTTCTGCCATTCCAGCCTCGATAGCAGGCTGATAGTCTTCATCCTTAATCTTGTCAAACGGAGGCGCCGAGAAAGGCAGTTTGCTTGGCGCATAGAACGGATTGTCGGGACCGAATTGCGCCGGAGGCGCAGTCGATTCAGTGGAAACGATACTCGTGATGGCAAACATAAAAGCAGTACCAATTAGCAGGATGTTCATACATATCCAGTGTAACGGGTTACGCCGAGTGCCGGTCAAGTATGCTTGCCTGTCCCGCGAAAGACACGGGAGAGCCCTCGCAGCCCTGCAAACCCAAGTGCTTGACGTCTTACTTGAACAGCTCCCGCCGAGCGGCATTTCGGATAGCAACCACTGCCGGATGATGCAGCTTTCTCTCCGCGTTGATAGCGTAAAAATGCGTTCGCACCTCATTGGTGACTCCAACCGTGCGCAGGGACTTGAGCCGGCGAATCTGCGTGCCGGCCACCGAGGGCAGCGGGAACACAGCAGCCCCGGTTTCTCCAAATGCACGCAGCAGCGCGTGGTCCTCAAACTCGCCCAACACGCGCGGACGGATTCCATGAGTTTCAAACCAGTAATCCAGGTTTCTGCGCAACGCAGTATTGTCGGCCGGAAGAAACATGGGCGCTCCGTCCAGCGACCTGGGGAAGTCGCGCCGGTAACGCGCCGAGGTGCTCGCCCCGGCGACAAACATCACGCCGCATTCCCCGAGAAGATGGCTGTAAGCACGGATTTTCAGTGTAGGATCCACGGGAGAATCTGAGAGCACCACATCCAGTTCGTGCGTGGCCAGGCGGCCCAGCAACTGATCGGGGCTGGCTTCGCGGCACACAAGGCGCACCGGTTCGCGCAGGTGCAGAGCCGGTTCCAGCAGCGTTTGCACCACCACTTTGGGCATTACGTCCACCACGCCCACATCCAGGCGCAGCGGACGACCCGTGGGGCGGTTCCTTACCACGTCCAGCAGTTCGCTTCCCAAAGTGAAGATATCTTCTGCATAGCTGAACACTGTGCGCCCTGTCTCTGTCAGCACAAGCCTGCGGCCGGAGCGTGCCAGCAGTTTTTCTCCAAGCTGCTCTTCCAGCAATTTCAATTGCGTGCTGATGGCCGGCGGCGATACCCGCAGTTCCTGACTCGCCTTCTGAATGCTCCCCGCGCGAACCACAGTCCAGAAGTAAAGAAGATGGTGATAATTCAGCCATTCCATTCGGAGTTCTCGATTCAGATAAAGGTTAATTAAATATTACCAAACGATTCACATTTATATAGTTTTATTAACTTTCATGCCCGGCTACAGTGGACTGGAAGGTGAATGAGGAGGACGGATGCAGATTTCAGTGCACATCAACGAAGCCGATCTTGGCGAGTCACTCAGGTCATATCTGGAGAGGCGGTTGCGTTTTGCCCTGGCCCGTTTCCGCGATCGCGTGGGGCTGATAACGGTGCGACTTTCCGCAGAGGGGCGCGGCAGAACTCGCTGCCGGGTTATCGCAGAGATGATCCCGTTCGGGCGCATTATCGCGGAGGAAACCAGGCCGGATCTTTTCGCAGCCGTGGATTGCGCAACGGCAATGCTCAGCCGCCGGTTTGGCCGCCAACTGGACCGCGAACGTGATTCAAGCTTCGGCCGCGAGTCAGTCAGGCTGGCCGCTTGAGCGACACTGGATCAACTCAACAGCGTTATCAACACTGAACAAGGAGATTAAAAGGATGAACTTTCACAGTTTTGAACAGCTGAGAAAAATTCACCACATTCCGCGTAGCAGCCCTGTAGGACGTTTTCTGTTCTCGGTTGCAGTTGCCACGGCGTTATTCGGCGTCCTGCTCATGCTGATGCCGTTCGCCACCTGACAAAGTTTCATAGGACCAAGGAGGAATTAATCTTGAAAACCAGGAAGATCATCATCACTCAGGCTGATTACGGCCGCCTTCGGCGCATCATCGCTTCTTCGCGGGGCCTGCTGCCAATGGATGGCGAGCACCTTGATGCTCTAGAGCGCGAACTGGATCGTGCGGTCATTACCCGCTCCTTCGAGATACCGCGGGAACTTGTCACTATGAATTCTCGCGTGCGTGTTCTGGACCTCAGCAGCGGGCGTGAACTCGTGTATCAGATCGTTTTTCCCGGTCAGGCGGACGTCTTCCGCAAGCGAATTTCCGTGCTCGCGCCGATTGGTATGGCATTGCTTGGACGCGCGGCGGGCGAGATTGTCGAGTGGGAAGTCCCGTCAGGAATGCGGCGCCTGCTCATCCTGGAAGTCGAATATCAGCCCGAAGCGGCGCGAGTTGCTGCATAGTCGCTCCCGCACCTTTGGCCGGACAAGAGCTCTCATGGTGATCACCAGTCGAGAACATCAAAATTTGAGGAGAAGAACACACTTATGAATGCGGAAGAGATACTCGTTACAGTGCTAGTCATGGCTGCTGTTGCCTGGCTGGTGTGGGCGGAACTTCACTCACGCCGGAATAGCGCGGCCAGTCAGAAAAAACCGGTCTCCGTAGCGCCGCCGAAAGAAGAGCAGAAAAATGAAGCTCAAGCGCGCTCGCGTCAGGTCAGAGCTTGAAAGCCCCCAGCCTTTTTCGGTCTCGTGAGAGGCTGGGGGGATCACATCGGAAAAACCAATCTTTACTCTCGCGATAGAGGCGGTATTGCAGCGAGATTACCGGAATCGCCGTAACTCTACCGGCTCCGGAGCAGAGTTGCACCTGCTCTCGCCCGGAGCAGCACAACCCGGCCGTCAAGGCGTGAATCGAAGCCGCTATAAGTAAAAATCCAAAGGAGTGAAATTTATGTATCGCTGCGTGCTCGCAATGCTTCTTGTTTATCTGGTCGTCCTGGGTCGCTCGGCGTCAACGATGCAGCAAAGCCCCACTCCGAGTCCGTCTCCAACTTCATCGCCTTCCACGCTCACACCCTCAGACAACATCACGCCCACTCCTTCTCCAAGTCCGTCCCCCAGTCCCACCCCAACGCCGTCATCCATGGAGACGCCAAGTCCAACGGAAACACCCACTCCCAGCGAGACCCCAACTCCAACAGAAACGCCCAGCCCTACTGCCTCCCCGACTCCGCCAACGCTTTGAGGGCAGCGAATACCGGAGTTTCGAGCAGTATAGAGTTTCGGCCTGCACTGATCATCGCGGCCCTTTGCTGAATCCCAGTTCCTTCCAGATCTTTTCCCACCACCAGATGCCGTATGCGCCTTCGGTGGAGAGGCGATAGCCAAGCTGATGCGCGAGAGCTATGATCTGCCCGCGATGATGCGCGTCATGCGCGAACATATAGCCGAACATGGTTGCACCTGCAGGCCAGTCGCGGGTCCAGCTACCTCGTGAAAATTTTTGCACACGTCGCTCTGAGTTCTCTGAGAGTGCTTCTTTCAACATTCGAACGCATTGGGCAGCACTTTTCTTGTGGGCCGCCGCAGCCTGCTTCATAGTGCAGCGGGAGGGATCAAGTGGCGCAGGACACGCAAGGTGAGGAGCAGAGTGTTCGAGCCACGCCCGGCGACAGTTGTGCATGTGCGCGAAGATTGCAGCAATTGTCCGACCCTCACGAGTCTTCATTCCTAAAGGTCTCGCCCGCCACGCGCGCGGATCCAGGTGCTCAAGCAGAATCTGGTTCATGCGGCCGTTCGCAGCGAAGATTTCCAGCAGGACAGCGCTGACTTCCGCACATTTTTCCTGCGGCTTCCGCATCTTTGACGTTGCGCCCGATTTTCTGCTCGTTGTCATTCTTCCCGATCAACCGGACATCTTGCGTCTTTCAGAGACTTGTCATGATCCGCTCGTATTGTACTTGCGGAGGTGGCGGTTAATCTGTGGTAAAAATTATGCAGCCGCGCAGAAACGCGTAAATCGTGTTCATCTTTTGATTCACGTTACGAACTAAAAGTGTCCGCGTTATTGGCAAAAGCCGGTTCATACCTTAGAGTCGTATGAGGGGCTCACAAAACAACCTGGCAACGTGCGGAAACCCGGCTGCTGCTTCGAACGGGTATTTGCGTCCAGGATTTCAGCAATACGCGGACTCAGGACAAATCACGAATGCCGAAGAAACGATCCGTTGGCTCCCAGGAACCCAAACTGCTTAGCACGGCCGAGTATGTTGCTCTGGCCGAATTCCGCTATCAGCTTCGCCGTTATCTCCGTCACATGGAGGAACACGCCAGATCCAGCGGAAATCATCCGCAGCAGTACCAGCTTCTGCTCGCCATCAAAGGCCTGCCGTCTCCACGCGTTCCCAGCGTTACTATTCTTGCTGAACGCATGCAGATGAACCACAACAGCATGGTGGAACTTGCTGATCGCTGCGAGAAGCGCGGTCTCATTAAGCGCGTGCGAGAATCAGATACTGACCGGCGACAGGTCACCCTGGCCATTACAACGGAGGGCGAGAAAATTCTGCGCCAGCAGGCCAGCGCATCGCGAGAGGAACTCCGCAACATAGG
>DASUBD010000348.1:0-5019 GCA_035763445.1 Candidatus Angelobacter sp. | reverse complement strand
TTACAACGGCCTGCAGCTTTGCCGCATCTTTACCTTCATGTCCAACTCTGACCTGACCAGCGTCCTCTTCCTTCTTTTGCTCCTCGTAGGACTCGCTCAGCTCCTGGGCTATCTGTTTGTCAAAATGCGCCAGCCCAAGGTCATCGGCGAAATTCTGGCAGGCATCGTTCTCGGTCCCGCAGTCCTCGGACGCCTTCATTTCGCATCCACCTCCCTCCCGGAGATGGCGAAACATCACGCCTCCATTCTTAATTTCGTTTACTGGATGGGCCTGCTGCTGCTCATGTTCATGTCAGGCGCTGAGACCAAGCAGTTGTTCACGCGTGAAGAGAGAAAAGAAGTAAGCTGGCTCGCGATTGTAGGAACGGGAATCCCGTTCGTCCTGGGGCTGGTGTTGGGTCCCATGCTGGTTGGGCCGGCTATTGCCGGTCCCAAGGGAAACAAGCTCTCACTAGTCATTATTCTTGCGGTCGCCGTCGCCGTCACTTCCGTTCCCGTCATCTCCAAGATTTTTGCCGACCTTAAAATCCTGCACACGCGCTTCGCGCGCCTGGTGCTGGGCGTAGCCGTGCTTGAGGACATCGTCTTGTGGGCCGCCCTTGCCGTCGCCACCGCAGTGGCCGGAACCGCAGTGTTGCATCCCGGCCAGATGACCTACCACCTCGTCGCCACCATCGCATTCTTCGTGCTCGGTCTCACGCTCCTGCCCCGGGCCGTAAAGCGAATCAACAAATCCAAATACAACTTTCTAGCGCGCCAGTCGCCGGTGGGTTATGCCCTCGCTGTGCTGCTTGCTTACTGTGTCCTCGCCGGCGCACTTGACGTAAATCTGGTCTTTGCGGCCTTCCTTGCCGCCTTCGCCGTTATCCACAAGAAGCGCCGTCTCTTTGCTGACGCGCTCGACGCCATCGGGAAAGTTTCCTTTGCATTCTTCATTCCCGTGTATTTCGCCATCGTCGGCCTCAAGCTTGACCTGGTGCATGCGTTCTCCCTGCAACTGCTGCTGCTCTTCCTTGTTGGCTCATGCGTAATCAAAATCATTTCCGTCTCAATGGCCGGACGCTTCGCCGGATTCCGCGGCCTTGATCTGATCAACCTTGCCCTCACCACCAACGCCCGCGGCGGCCCGGGCATTGTGCTGGCCAGCGTGGCCTTTGATGCCGGAATCATCAACGCCACTTTTTACACCACCCTGGTCCTTGCCGCCGTTCTCACTTCGCAGTTCGCCGGCGCCTGGCTGGAGTACGTGCTCCGTCGAGGCTGGCCTCTCCTCAGCACAGACAAAGCCGAAGCGGAAGCGCCAGTCACCGTCCCCGGCGACGATACCGTCGCCGCCTAGAAGGGCTGCTGGAACGACACCGTGGCTGGCTCGGTCCAGATGTTTTGGGCTGCTTGAGGAAGGTTTCGCCGCTGATGCTGACTGCTTGTGAACTTCCTTCGTCCCCTTTGTAGTTATTTTGGGTTTCCTCTGCGGTGCCTGCGCTGTCTGCAGTTAACCCTCCGTTTTCCGTGGGGCCTTTGCGCCCGTTGCGGTGAATGCCCTCCCGATGACGGCGGTCCGCAATTGTGGCATCATTGTCCCCCATGCCAGACACTCCCACCCTTGAACAGGCCAGCCTGCGGAAAGAACTCGGCCTCGGCGACCTGGTCATGGCGCAAGTCTTGTGCGTGGTGGGATCCACATGGGTCGGCATCGCGGCCAAGCTCGGACGCGCGCACGTGGCCTTCTGGCTGGGTTCCATGCTGCTGTATTACGTGCCGCTCGCGATCGTGGTCATCTACCTGAACCGCATGATGCCCCTGGAAGGAGGCCTTTACCAGTGGGCCAAAGCCGGTTTCGGCGAAATGGCCGGCTTTCTCACCGCGTGGAACCTGTGGGTTTACGCCGTCATCGTCACCGGGGCAATCATCTTTGTCGTGCCTACAGACACCGCATACATTTTTGGAGCGGCGGCAGCCTGGCTGCCGGCAAGCAAACTCGCCACTGTGGTAATGACCGGCTGTGTGATGGCGGGGATCACTCTGGTAGCCATTCGCGGGCTTGATATCGGCAAGTGGCTGCACAACATCGGCAGCATCGGAATCATGGCGGCGTATGTGATTCTGCTGGCGCTGCCGGTCTGGGCCTTGCTGCACCATTCCATCCAGCACTATGAGCCCATTCCCTGGCAGCCGCCGCGCCCATCGTGGTTCAGCCTCGCCATCTTCGGACAGATGACGGTTGGAGCGCTGAGCGGGTTCGAATACGTCGCGATCCTTGCCGGGGAAACCCGCAGCGCTGGCCGCACCATTGGTCAGTCGGTTGCGATTTCAGCTCCCATCATCGCTCTGATGTTCATCCTGGGGACGAGTTCCGTAGTGACCTTTGTTGGCAACCAACCCATCAACGTGATCGGCCCCATTCCACAAACCATGCGGCTCGCCTTCGGCGCTGCAAGCTGGGTGGCGCCCATTGCCATCTCTCTGCTCATGATGCGGGCGCTGGCCAGCGCCAGTTTGATCTTCACCGGGCTCACGCGCCTTCCCATGACAGCCGGATGGGACGACCTGGTGCCACGCTGGTTTGCCCGACTTCATCCCCGCCGCAAGACGCCGGTAAATTCAATTCTCTTTGTTGCCGTTCTGGTGATGGCGCTCATCTTCCTCAGCATGCTGGGTGTGCACGAGCAGGAAGCCAGCCAGCTTTTGGCCGGAACGTCCATTGCACTCTATGCGATTACCTATGTAGCGCTGTTCGCGCTGCCGATCTTCGGCAGTCGAGCCCTGCGTAGTGCGCTGCCAGCGTGGGTAAAAGTTGCATCTCTAGCCGGCCTGGTTTCAAGTCTGGTCTCTCTGGCGATAGGGATCTATCCCATTGTGAACGTGACCAGCCGCCTTGAATACGCGCTGAAGATTTCTTCCGTAGTAGTGCTTGCCAATATTGCGGGTGTGGTGATTTATCGCGCAGGCAGCAAACGCGCTGCACGGGTGCACCTTGCCCGTGCTGCCGCTCAGGATGAAAACCTTACCATGGATCGGCCCTGAGATTTATCCGCATGCATCCACGTTTATCCGTGGGTAAGACTCGTTAGTGGTTTTTCTCCGTGCCTCTGCGCCTCCGTGGCAGGTTTTAAACCACTTCGCCATCCGCCGGAATCGTCACCTTCACTCCCGCCGCATGCGCTGAGTGCGCAAGATCCTTGCGTGTGACCAGGCAATGATTGATCGCTTCCATGTGCACGGCAACGACTTGGGCATGAGGGGCGGCGCGGCAAACATCCACCACGTCTTCCGCCGTCATGGTGATAGGGTCGCCTTCAAGAAATCTTGCTCCGCCCGCATTCACCACAATGATCTCAGGCTTGAAATGCTTGATCGCCCCACCGACCTCTTTACACCAGATACTGTCTCCCGCGATGTATAGCGTAGACTCGCCTGCCGCCTGCAGAACGTAACCGCTGGCTGGTGCCATCGCTTTACCGACATCGCTCGTACCGTGCTGCGCATGAGTGCGCGTGATGCAGATCTTGCTCCAGTGGCGCTCGTCGTGGACGGCTGCCACGTTGAGGAAATGTGTGTCCTCCATCTTTTTGAGGTCTTCCGGCTGGCAGAAGAGAGGCAGGTCTTTGGGCACAAGTTGAATGGCCGCGTCGTCCCAGTGGTCGCGATGCGTATGCGTCACCAGCACCGCCTGCAAATTGTCCAGTACTTCGTCTACCGAGCACGGCAGCGATACCAGAGGATTGTTTCGCGGCTGCGGAGAATTCTGGATAGGCGCCATGGCTCCGGCGTCGCTCAGCATGGGATCCACCAGAATGCGCATACCGGCATACTCCAGCAGCAGCGTGGCGTGACGAACAAGTTGAAGTAGCATTACTTGAACCTCTGCCTGTAGCCGCTTTGGGACAGAATCTCCTCCGGCGACTGCATTTCCACAATGGTTTTCAGCGCCTGCTGCTTGTCAGAATGGATCTGGTAATAGGACTGGCAAATCTTGTATCCCATGTAATATCCCAGATCGCGTGGCTCTCCGTTTGTCGTATTAAAGACCCCCATCCAGTTCCCGATTTCAGCTCCGCTCTTGACATCGTGTTGAAATCGCTGCCAGAGCTCCTGTTCATGTGAGTCGCCGTATGGTTTATTGGCTTCGTTGATGTGACGGCCTGTAACCAATTCAGCTACAAAGTCAGCGCCACCTTCCCGCATGGCATTGTTGAAGAGATCATTTTTCGAATGATCTTTCTGCTGAAAGTGCGCGGACTCGTGAATCACCATGGGAACTACATCTGACATCTGCACGAAATAGTTTGGGCCATTGCCGAACATCTCAGAGCCGATGATGAGCGCATCTGCTGAACTGGTGCCGCCCGAGTTCTGCGCGCCAATTACAAAGTAAACCGACGGAAAGGCTGCATCAGGATAGAGCTTCTTCAACCAGAGAAAATATTTTCTGATCTCAGGAATGAAATTTTCCATCTGTTCCGTGTTGTGGCGGACTGACTCATAATAACTGCGCTGACTCAGAACAACTTTGGCAAGATACTCGGCGCTCCTGATTCTTCCGGGAACAAACCCCTTGAGCCCCTGCGAGCCTTTGTCCAGGTATTCATGCTGGAGCACCTCAGCCAGTTTCTCCGGAGCGCCGTGTTCGCGATTGAGCCACAGGTCATAGGCAGACCAGAACAGCCGCACGTCATTGGCGCTGATCAAAGCTTTATCGGGATCGTGGTTCAGTTGGGGTGTGGCCCCCTCCTGTGGGTTGACGCTTGTTGGAAACAGAGTGCAGACAGCAGCAAGGAGTGCCAGCAGTCGAATCGATCTCATTTGCTCTCCGGGGCACGATAAAGTTCTTTTGCAGCGATGACGGTGTTGCAATGGATAATCACCGTGTCCGTCACCTGGCGCGCATAGCCGCCGGCGAAGGTCACCATCACGGGCACGTTGCGTTCTTTGGCCACGCGCAGCACCAGCTCATCGCGCTTCTTGAGACCTTCAATGGTCAGCGCCAGTCCGCCCAACTGGTCTTCTTTATACGGGTCC
>DASUBD010000347.1:0-4286 GCA_035763445.1 Candidatus Angelobacter sp. | reverse complement strand
GCTCACCGGGCTTTACAACCGGCGCTTCCTGGAGACCACGCTGGAGCAGCAGTTGCGCAACTTCAGCCAGGAGCAGGATGGAATCGGCATTGGCATTGTGATGGCGGACATCGACGGCTTCAAGCTGTTCAACGATACTTTTGGCCATGAGGCAGGCGACCACGTGCTGCGTGAAATCGGCTCGCTGCTGCGGCGCTGCGTACGCTCTGAGGACATTGTCTGCCGCTATGGCGGAGAAGAATTTCTGGCGGTGATCCCGGAAAGCTCGCCGGAAAGTGTTTGCGAACGCGCCGAGCTGATGCGCAACGCCATCTCCAAGCTGGAACTGGATCATGCAGGCCGTCCGCTGGGCAGAATCACGGCGTCGTTCGGAATCTCCTTCGCGCAGAACAATGAGATCTCGTCGGACTCGCTGCTGCGCCGGGCCGACGAGGCTCTGTACGTGGCCAAGCGCAACGGGTGCGATTGTGTCCGCGTGTGTGAATCCGTGGCGGCACTGCTGGCTCGGGGGAAAGACGAGAAAGAGATGCCGGCGGTGCGTCCGCGCCCGGCCACCGCAGCCAAGCGGGCCTGAGAGACTTGCCTCAAGTCCACGGATTTTCTTTACTCCAGAGTTACTGCCTGGCTTGGTTACCCTGTTCACGGAGTTCAACTTAGAATCTGGGCCCTTTTTCAGACTCCCCCGCGTCCGTTAACTATTCACTCATCCCTCCGAAAGTAACGTTGTCAGGGGTCCAAAACAGCATCTAAATAGATGTTGCAGGTGAGCGGCGCAATTCCATTGCACGGCAAGGGCTTCCACGTCCTGATCATTGGCGGCGGCATTAACGGCGTTGCCATTGCGCGCGAGTGCGCCCGGCGTGAAAAGCGCGTGCTGCTGGTGGAACAGAACGACTTTTCCTCCGGCACCACAAGCCGTTCCACGCGCATCATTCACGGCGGCCTGAGGTATCTGGAACAGTTTGAGTTTGACCTGGTGCGCGAGTCTCTGCGCGAGCGCGAGCGCCTGCTCAGCCAGTCTCCTCACCTGATCCGCCCCATGCAGTTTCTGCTGGTGCTGCCTGATAAGCCGCGAACCCTGCTGCGCAGTTCTCTGGCCGTGCGCACCGGCTTGTGGCTTTACAACCACTGGGCCGGAGGCAAGCGCCAGTGCTTTGACCCGGTGGCCACGCTGGAACGCCAACTCGACGCCGGCCGGCAATGGTCCATCTACAGCTACGAAGACGCGCAGTGCGAATTTCCTGAACGCCTGGTAGCCGAGTGGCTGGCCGAAGCCATGGCCAGCGGCGCAGTGGTTCGCAACCACACAACGGCGCTGGAAATCACGCGCGCAAATGGACGAGTCACCGGCGCTCGCCTGCGCGACCGCATCTCCGGCCAGGAATACACCGTTTCCGCCGAGCGGGTCGTCAACGCGGGCGGGCCGTGGGCGGACGCAATTGTGGCATCGGCCGGCATCAAGTCCGAACGGCTGATAGGCGGCGTGCGCGGATCGCACCTGGTGCTGCCCAGGTTCAATGGCGCTCCCGAACATCCCATCTATACGGAAGCCGCCGACGGACGGCAGATCTTTGTGCTGCCCTGGAACCGCCAGGTGCTGGTGGGAACCACGGAGATTGTTGACTCCGGTTCGGCCGATGATGTTCAGCCTTCACCTGACGAGATTGCTTACCTGTTCCAGAATTTCTCCCGGCTGCTGCCGCACTCCGGTCTCACGGCCTCTGACATCCGCTACAGCTTTGCCGGGATTCGTCCGCTGCCCTACGCACCGGAGAAAAAATATTCCGCCATCACACGGCGTCACGTGCTCTACGATCACGCTGATGATGGCGCCGCCGGACTCATTTCCGTGATCGGCGGCAAGCTGACAACAGCCGCCCGCCTGGCGCGAGACGTCGGGCGCAAGCTTGGCCTTGAGATTCCCGAGCCGGCCAACACTTTTGGCGCGCCCGTCGCTGATAACAGCGTGGATTCCGTCGTGCGGCAGTGGTCGCACGCGGTGGCCACCAAGGCGCGCATTCCGGAAGGCTGCGCCCATGGCATTGCCGAGTGGCATGGACGCCATGCCCTGGCCATTGCCCACGCGGCCTCGCTCGACGAGCGCCTGCGCGAGCCCATCTGCGAGCACACCTGCCATCTGGTGGCTGAAGCCGTGGAGGCCGTGGCGCACGAATCTGCCATCACGCTGGGTGACATTCTTCTGCGCCGAGTGCCCGTTGCTCTCGGTCCGTGCTGGTGCCTTGAGTGCAGCCGCGAAGCCGCCGCCAAGATCGGCTCAGCGCTCGGCTGGGATCAGGCACGCATTGGCCAGGAGCTTGAGGCGTTTGAAGAGGAACGCACGCGGTTCCTGCATCCGCAGACGAGCCCGGGAAAGGGCAAGCCAGTTGCGTCGCTGCCCACCATGAAAGAACCGGCGTAAACTCTTCTGCAGCAGTAGTCCTGATGCCCGATCCAGCGGAACAGGCTAGCGCCTGATGGACAAACCAGCACAGCTACCCATGTTATAATTTTCTCTGCTGCGTGCAGGCTCCGCAGCATCCCCCAAGGACAACTGTAAGGGAGTTTTTGCCTCCCATTCGGCGGAATGGGTAACAGGAGGATTGAATCGACAAGCGCTTTATTCGCATGAATGACCGCATCCGCGCGCGGGAGATTCGCGTGATTGATGCCGATGGAAACCAGTTAGGCATCATGGCTCCCTTCGATGCTGTCAAAAGGGCCCGGGAACAGAACCTTGACCTGGTAGAGATTTCGCCCAACGCGGTGCCGCCAGTGTGCCGCATCATGGATTACGGCAAGTTCCTCTACGAGCAGGAAAAGAAGGAACGCGCGGCCAAGAAGAACCAGAAACAGATCGTCCTGAAGGAAGTTAAGTTCAGCGTGAACGTGGACGAGCATGATTACGTAACCAAACGCAATCACGTGTTTCGCTTCCTGGGAGAAGGCGACAAGGTAAAAGCCAGCCTGCGGTTTCGCGGACGTGAAATGGCCCATCAGAACCTGGGCCGCGAAGTTCTGGACCGGCTGGTAAAAGAAGTCGGCGACAAAGGAATTGTAGAGTTTCGGCCGCGCATGGAAGGCAATACCATGCACGTGATTCTGGCCCCGCCAAAACAGGTGCCGGGCGCCAAGAAGCCGGAACAAAGGCCGCAGCAGCCGCAACAGCAACAGGCTGCCCCTGCGGGCCGGACCCAGAGCGGGTCGTAACAACAAGCAATTGGCAATTAGCAGTTGGCCAAAACAAAGCCTGGCCGAATGCAAGATTTTGCTAATTGCTAATTGCTAACTGCTAATTACTGAGTTTTGTATGCCTAAAATGAAGACACATAAAGGCGCAGCCAAACGGTTCAAGAAGACCGGTACCGGCAAGATCAAACGGCACAAGGCTTATAAGCGCCACATTCTTACCTCGAAAGACACCAAGCGGAAGCGTCAGCTGGGCGGATCAACCCTGGTCAGCGACGCCGATCACGCCAAGGTCTCGAGGATGATTCCGTACTAAGCTAGCCAACTAGCTGATAGCGATTCGGAACAGAATCCAGCCCGCCTGATTTATTCACCGCAGAGGCAGGATCTGAAACATTAAGCGTGTGAAGAGGGTACCTTCCCTCCAGCCGCAAACCGCCGGAAAATTCCGGCCCGCAAAAGGAGCATCATGCCTCGTGTAAAACGTGGTACCAAGCGCCGCCAGCGCCGCAAAAAAATATTGGAGCGCGCCAGCGGCTATTTCCTCACAAAATCCAAGCTCTATCGCGCCGCCAAAGAATCGGTTGAGCGCGGGCTGAAGTTCGCCTATAGCGGCCGCAAGCAGAAAAAGCGCCAGTATCGCTCCATCTGGATTGTCCGCATCGGCGCCGCCTCCAAGCTGAACGGCATCAGCTACAACCAGTTCATCAGCGGCCTCAAGAAAGCCGGTGTGGAGCTGGACCGCAAGGTGCTGGCGGATATCGCGGCCAACGATCCCACGGGATTTGCGGCTCTGGCAGAAACCGCCAAGCGGGCGAACGCAAAAGCAGCCTAGCAATCAGCAGTCAGCATTCAGCCAAAGCAAGAAACCACAAAGGACACGAAGTAGCACAAAGGGCATCAAGGAACGACCTTCGTGTTCCTTCGTGTCCTTTGTGGTTAACTGGGTATTAATGGCATACACGGTTCCAAAACTCGACGACCATTCCCCAGCAGCGCTCGACAAGGCTGTCCGCGAACTGCTGGACGCCGTTCGCCAGGAAGCTGATGCCATCTCCAGCGAGAACGACTGGAAAAATTTCCGCGATCGCTGGATGGCT
>DASUBD010000346.1:0-2298 GCA_035763445.1 Candidatus Angelobacter sp. | reverse complement strand
CGTTTTGCTCCACTGCGCTGGCTGAAACTTACGGGAGCGATTCTGGCAGGGTGGTGCCTGATCATGGTTTTCTATGTCACCACCATTGGGGTGCTCGCCACTTTGCCAGTGGGTAATCCATTTCCGGAAGCTCCTGAACGTATGCTGGAGCCGTTCCGCATCGCCAACCGCTACGGGCTGTTCGCGGTGATGACACATCAGCGGTACGAGATTGAGTTCCAGGGCAGCAATGACGGCAAAACCTGGACGCCATATCCTTTCCGCTACAAGCCGCAGGATCCCAATAAAGCGCCGGGCATATATGCTCCTTACCAGCCGCGGTTTGAGTGGAACCTGTGGTTCGCTTCGCTGGAGGACTGGCGTAACAATAAATGGCTGGTGCGCACAGAGGAGCGGCTTCTGCGCGGGCAACCGGACGTGCTGGCACTTTTTTCAAACAACCCGTTTGCCTCGGCGCCGCCACAGAGGGTCCGTGTGGTGATATGGCGATACTGGTTCACAACTCTCGAGGAAAAGCGCCGAACAGGAGCATGGTGGAACCGCAAGCTGCTGGGAGCGTATGCTCCGGGCATCGAGAGGACGGCGAACGGCGATCTGGTCTTCACCAGCGAGCAACAGGAGCCACAAACGGATCAGCGATAATTAGCGTCTATGAGTTCAACTACTGATTGGAACAGCTTTGGGCGCGTGAATGCCAGCCAGAGATGGCGCGCGCAATCGGCCGCGATGGGCAGCGGCATGACGGAGGCCATTGTCGCTGCCGCGAATGTCAAAAATGGCCAGCGCGTATTGGACATCGCGTGCGGAACAGGCGAGCCCGCCATCTCGATTGCCACCTTGCTGCAGGCTAACGGCGAAGTCGTTGGTGTTGATATCTCTCCGGCGCCGCTGGAAATTGCGCGCCAGCGCGCGCAGCACCGTAATCTCAGGAATGTTCAATTTGAGCAGTGTGACGCGCACCGGCTGTCTTTTCCGGACAACAGTTTTGATCAGGTGACATCCAGGCTGGGAATCATGTTCTTTGAAGACCTGTCGAATGCTCTACGAGAGATGCATCGAGTGCTCAAGCCGGGGGGACGCGTTGCCTTGCTTGCGTGGGGCGTCATGGGACAGCCTTATTTTTCCAGCACCATTGGCACTCTGCTGCGTCTGTTCCCGGGTTCCGATATGCCAGCGGCCGCGAGAAAGATGTTTGCCTTCGGGCAGCCGGGGCTGCTGGCCGGCAAGCTGAGAGCAGCGGGGTTCTCGGCTGTCGAAGAGAAATTCCTCACTGTTCCGTGGACATGGCCAGGAACACCGGACGAAGTCTGGGAATACTTCAAGGAGGTCACGATCCCGTTTGCTCCCCTGATAAAGTCTGTTCCGCCGGAGCGGCAGGCAGAGGTGGACAATGCAGTGACTGCCGCGATTAGTCAATATGCTCAAGGCAGCGAGGTGAAATTCACGGCCAAGGTGAATATCACCACCGCGGAGAAGTAGCGCTCGCGTTGCGGAACTGCATGCTGGAACCCTTCAGCGCGCCTATTTCAGGGCTTCCAATCCAGGCTGAAAGAATGAGACCAGAAAGCGCCCAATCGACGGGAAATGCGTGGCCAGCAAAGTAAACAGCGGCGCAGCTCCGAGAGACGCAATTCTCACGTAGAAAGAAAGACCCAATTCATTCGGCTTGGTGCCGGAGATGCGGCTCAATATCTCATTGCGGTGCGCTTCCGCCAGCACAGCAAGGGCGGTAACACCGATCACCGCAAAGATGGCGGTAAAAGACCAGATAAGGGACTGATGAGGTTCAAAAGAGTAAACGTTCAACGAAATCAGCATCAAGCTGAAGGAGATGGCCAGGAAAATGAGCAACAACTTCACATGAACCAGAACGGCGCGGATAAACGCCATGTAACGAATAGCCACATATTTTTCGAGCAACAGCGCCGGCTGCGTCCCTTTGCTTTCCGTTACGGGCTCCTTCCCGGCTTTGTTACTGCCCTGATCTACAGATTCATCGGCCTCAAGGATATGAGTACTCCAGTACTGCTGTAGAACCCGCAAAGCATGGTTCAGGACTGACGCAAGGCGCTCCTGAATCTGAGTAAATGTTTCCTGCATCCTGCGGACCAGTTCCTCACCGGTTTTCGGCAACTTGTCGGGCGGCAGAGAAGTGGTTTTTGCATCTTTCTGGCCTCTGGCCAGATAGAGGAGTTCGTGGATTTCGTTGCGCGCTCCTTCCGCATCGGTAATCGCCTTTTCCAGGTTTGCGTCCAGAGATCCATTGCAAATCCTGAGCTGATTGAGCACCTCGAACGA
>DASUBD010000345.1:0-7724 GCA_035763445.1 Candidatus Angelobacter sp. | reverse complement strand
CAGACTGAAGCTGCAACCGGCACATAGCCGGATTCTTTTTTTGGACCCGCTCCAGGCCGATGATCCTTCAGCTTCTGTGGATCGGAATATGTGGCATAGACAACTCCTGTCTGTCCGCTTCTCGCGCCCGTGAATGTGTGGCACAGACACTCTTGTCTGTGCGATTTCTCCCCTGTGCGCTGGCTTTTATCAGTGGGAATCCGCATGATCAGCGTTCATCAGCGGTAAGTTTTTTCGGTCGTTCGGGATTCGCGGCTCGCCAGCCAACAAAAAAGGGCACCGCGCGAAGGTGCCCTCCCTGGTGCCAGCAGTTCGGTGGTCCCTGTGGCTGACAGGAAAAGCTACAGCGAGTCACCGGTGAAAGACTGGCAGGAAACATTCGGATGCCAGTTCACAAACGCGCCGTTGGGATTCTCTTTCCAGGCCCACACATGCAGAGTGTAAAAAGGATCCAGGCCAAAGCGGTTCGGGCTCTCAAAAAAATGGAAGAGCTGGCCCAGCAGTTGCGGCGGATCCTTGGGATGCAGCTTGTCCCAGGCGGCGGCGTCCACCAGGAAGTCGGCGCCGATGAGTTTGAGTTTGCCGTCCGGCTGCGGCTCATAGATGAGGATCTGCGGCAGCGACGGATCAAGGTCAGTGGTGAGGCGCTGCGGGTTGAGGAAATGCATGCCCATGGCGCCGGAATCGGGGCCCTGGACGCAGCCGAACACCAGCCCGAAGCCTTCAGCCCTGGCCACGTTCACGTCCTTATAGCGCTCAGTGGCTTTGCGCACAACGTCCAGCAGGGTATCCGCGCGGCGGTCCTGCTGGGTTGCGTGGGCCTCATGTTGAGTGCTGTGCGAGGGCGCGCCCTGTGCGGTCCCGAGTACATACGTGCCGCCGACGAGTAAGAACGCGCCCAGCAGCCATCTTTCGAAATTTGCCATTCTCCTTATTTCCTTCCGTCAATTTTTTTCTGTAATGCGAAACGCCCGTTCAATCCCCTGCGGAGAAGCTCGTCTGTCTTTTCGGTGAAGTCCGGCGCTCCTTTCGGAGACGCTCGGGCGAGTCCTTGCCGGCGAAAGCCTGCTCCCTCTTGAGACCTGCAGCAGGGCCTTCGCCGGTTGTGGACAACCAAGGGGGTTCTTGGGAAAGACTGGGGTTTCCTTCCACTGGAAATTGAAGATACGCATCCACGGGCAAAAAGAAATTCCGGCGGTCTGGGATTTCTATTACGAATTTGTTACCCGGTGGCTAGCTCGAGCGTACGAGGTTAGATTCATTGTCGCTCCGCCTGCGGCTTCGCTAAGGCCTGCGGCAGCGCGGTACGATCCCTGATTCATTGCTTACCCGGCACTTGCCCTTCGGCTCGCTGGCGCTCGCCTCGGGACCGTGGCCGGGCTATTTTCAGCCGCGCCTAACGGCGCTGATGCCATGCAACTGCATCTGCCAGGCGCGCACGCCCAGTCCCCCGAACACAGCCCACATCAAAGACGCCGCAGCCACCATCCATGACCCCGCGCCGGAAAGAGCCACATAAATCCCGAACACTGTGAACAGCGCGCCGCCCATCAGAAGGAGAAATGAAATGGCAGCTTCAGCAAAGCGGATGCGCGGATGGATGGCCTTCCGCTTCAGGGCAACCAGAGCGTCGGCCCCACGCCCGGCGATCCACCACAGCGGCAGTGCCAGCACCGCGCCGCTGAGCCAACTGCTGGTGAAGGCGTGCACGGCGCGGGCCACAAATCCCTGATGGGTACTGCCATACGCCGCCAGCTTCAGGGTAAGAATGCTGCCGGGCAGGTTGAGAAGGAACACAGAGGCAAGGACGCGGCCTGTAGCCGTTATGTGCGGGGCGGGTGGCTGCTCATGTTTTGCAGGGACAGATTCTGACCCGCTGACTGGATAGCCGGTGAAGACGCCCTTTGTCTCCACGTAAATTGTCCCCGTCCTGATGACCGGCATCAGGCTGTCCGGCCCGCAAACCATCACAAGCAGCACGGCGCACAACACAAGCTGTCCCAGGGGCAGCACCAGGCGGAAGGGAAAGGGCCGGCGCGCGGTTGTGTGTTTTACAGGGACATTCTCAGTTGGCGGAGTCGGAGGCATGCAGCGGAATCTTACTTCTAGTTTAAGAGCGAACGCAAAATGACACAGAGGGGGGGGAATTTTGATTCGATTGTTTGTGTTAGAAAATATCCAATCGCAAATACAGCCTGGTCGGCACGGTTACCAGCAGGCTGGATAATCTGCAACTTCAGCAATGCCAACCTGAAGCGTCAGGATCTTTCAATGCCGAGCCCTCCGTGTGAATCTTAGAGTGCACACGATTAGTATTAATCAAGTCTTTGGCGCATCATGGGTGCCGTAGTGTTGAAAAACGCGTTAAATGAGCATTTCGAGTGAGCGCAAGGAATTTCTGTCGAGATTTGCACAAATCAATTTATGCAATAGTTCAATGACAAATTGCCTGTGACTGCGTTTTACCAAGGCTTCGATGGAACTCACGGATCTGTTCTGTTCAAAATCTGTGCATATGGTTGTGCACACTGTGCGAAAAAAGGCTATCTCCTTCACTCAAAAGCGCAAAACCTCGCATCTCTGATTCATTGCGGACTCTTGTTGGTTCTGAGATCATAATTCCCCGTCATGCGGAATGGTTCACAGTTTGAAAAATGTAATGAACAACATGGCATCACAGTTCCGTCACCTCATGCAGTATATGCGTATTCCACAATTCCCAAAATCCATCAAGTGTAAGGAACAGTATGAAGTCCTTGGCATCACAATCGGCTGGGATGAAAATCGCGATGGCTTTTGGCAGCACGATTCTCCACGTTGGCCCTGGAGGGGTCACGATGGTTGGTAACAGTTTGGCTGCCATGGCTGCACGCTTCGGCTCTTCTGCAGTAATCAAATCTCCTCGGCCGATGACCTGCCCTCGCAACACCAAATCACGAACCGGTTCAAGGTCTGGATTCGACTTGACCTCATCATCAGTGAGGAGGCGATACCTCCCAAGCGACAAAACTAGGAGCCATGCGTGCACTATTTCACTACCGCTGAGCCAACTCATGTGGTCAACGATGTTTCTAGGTAAAGCTAAGCGGTTTGAGCTGTCTGCTCTGATGCGAACTGGAGTTAAGGCATCATCATATTGGATTTTACCGTTATTTACCGTATTGGTTGTTGGCACGAAATATTGATTTTGAAGGGGTTATTAGAGTTTTTATATTGACTTTTACCGTGATTTACCGCAATATACAAAATGAAGGGGATGGCAGCGTAGCACCCCCACATCTTGTGGTTGCTGAAAAGCGAAATTGTGGCGAAAATTCGGTAAGATAAGAGGTGAATAACGGCATGGCATCCGCGGAACTGCAGGATCGTTCACAGTACCTTTCGTTGGCATTGTTCTCTCAAAAGGTGATTTCGGTGCTGATGGAGTATGTTGATGAAAACAAGAGTGCAAAACTGAAATCGGCGCTAGAGGAGGCACTGAACCTGCTCGTCCAACCGGAACAGCCGTCCTCCAGAAGAAGACACGCAGCCTTCAGCAGCTATGAACACCTGAGAACCTTGGACGAAGTCTGGAGCACCAAGGAGAGACTTGAAGCCACGAAAATAGTTAAAGCCCTTCTGCGCGCGCCAAAGGACGAGAGAAGTAAGAGCGCAGCTGAAAAACTCATTTTATTGTTTTCCAAACTTCAGGATCAGGCATTGTGGAACTTCGAACAGCCGAAGCCCGTTTCTCAAAAGGTTATGCGCAGGCTATGTCAAATGGCTTAGCAGGTTTGGTACACGACGCCGCTGTACTCCACAGGTTTGTCGATTTTCTGGAGGAGTACTGCAAAGAGCAGAAGCGCTCTCAAAGTTATGTTGATGCCTCAGGTCTTTTCTTTGATTATGTCGAAAAACTGGCACAAGGCATCAAGCGGATGCTGGCCAAAGAAATAGATCGAGCTGCGCGATTTCCCAATAGGCTACCACTGCTCAGGCGACAATTTCTAACCCTTAAATATTATCTTCGGCTGCTGCATGCCCTGCTGAAACCGGCTGCAGACGCTCACACGTTGACTATCCCAGCTCCGCTGATTGATCTTGCCTCTGAGCAGATCCAGAGAGTGGATTCTATGCGAAACTCGAAAATTGTCATCCTCTTGACTCCCGAGTTCATGTATTTTCAGGAGCCTCATACAAGGATAAAGGAACAAGCAACAATTGTGGAAAGCTTTGTTCCCGATGCAATTTTCCCATCACAATTAGGATTTATTGAGCTGCCATACTCGCAGGGACCTAGTTTTTTTACAAACCTTGCCATTTATCATGAAATTGGACATTTCGTCTTTGAAGAATTGACTAGAATGGCGCATCCGGGTGTGCAAGCTCTGAGATCTGCGACCAATAGTTCCCTGAAAAAGATCTTTCACGGTCGTCAAATCTTCGCGATCGTGAGAAGAATAGTCGACGATTGGATTCAGGAGATTTTCTGCGATCTTTTTGCAATCAGACTAATGGGCCCAGCGTTTTCTTTTGCGCTCGTTGAGATTCTTGGAATGCTGGGCTTTTTGTCACGCAAAGCTGCAGTGAAGTTCAGCCCGACTCATCCTGCTTCAGCTTGCAGGTTTGCGGAACACGTAAACATGCTCGAGGAAGACTCGTGGTGGAACGCGATCTCTGACATACACGCTGATCAAAAAGATCTCTTGAAACGATTATCAGATATACCCCGTACTAGCTATAGATTTTACGTCGACGACAACACGTTGGGTTCACAAAGCTTGGTTGAGGCTTTCGTAGACTTTGTGATTCCGGCAATTCGCAAGCTAGTGCGCGAAATTACACCAAGTCCGGCACGAGCCGTGAAGAGATTCCAGGAGGCACGTCAAGGAATTGAAGACTGCCTAAGAGCTGGCGTCATTCCGCACAGCCCTTCGAAGAATGTCGATCCAATCTCCATCATTAATTCGTCGTTCTGCTTTTGTTTGACTTCTCTTTCAGATGTCATAGAAAAATTCGAAGGACATGCAGGAACAAGCGACGTGACTAAGCAGAGCCTCTGGACAAAGAGGCTAGAAATGTGGACCATGAAGGCTGTCGAGGATTCACAAATATTGCAGCGATTTAGAACTGCACAAAGCCATGGTCTTATCTAGACAAGAAATCTTAGATCGCATGGAGAAGTTCAAAGTTGACGAGGAGCAAAACCTTGTAATTACTCCTCTTTTGTTCAAAGACAAGAATGACATTTTCGATGCTGACTCAGTTGATCTACGGCTTGGCTGTCATTTTTTGTTGCCTAAAACATTAGACCAGCCTTATTTTTCACCAGATCGCAGTTCAGCAACAATGCTGCACACCCGAGTTCATGTTCCTTTGGGGCAATTTTTGGTCGTCCCAGCACATCAAACAATCTTGGGAGCGACTCTCGAATTTATCAAGCTTCCTTCGGATGTTTCTGGCCAAGTGCTGACGAAATCCTCGGTTGCTCGAACCTTCATCGTCGTTGAAACCGCTCCTTGGATCCATCCTCGCTACAGAGGCTGCCTCACGCTGGAAATCGCGAATGTTTCGAACACCCCGGTTCTCCTCTATCCGGGAAGGCTGATTTGCCAACTCGTACTGATGCATATCGCACCAGCAAACGTCCTCAAAGGATCAGATAAAGAAACTCAGCCGAGCGACGTAAGATTTGATCCGAACTACTTCGGCCCAGTATATCCTGAAGCTCCAAAATTTAGAGATCCTCAAGACGATCTATTAAGAATAGGACAAACTAATGTTGCACAGATCAGAAGGATAAGATTAAAGCACAGCGGCAAGGGTTGGCGGGAGCGTAGCGACTACCCCTGACAGTAGATTTTTCCGCGCCCGTGTTTTCTCTGGCTTTGGTTTGTTGCTGGTAATCCGTTGGCCTACAGTTAGCGCTTGCTTCAGCTTCCTTGTTTTCCTCTGCGGACAACACTTCCGTGCACCGATTTGCGCAGAAATCAGCCACTAAACCAACAGCTTATTGGTCAAGCTTCTTTGCTCCCACAATTTTCTAGCAGCCACCACGAGGTCAGCGAAGACTCGCGCCTGAAACAGGTCGCGGGCACCAGCAGCCGCCTGGAGAGCGGCACTGGCTTGCCGCAGAAGGAGATAGGCGCGAAACATACCGGGTACGGTTGGGCGCTCGCCCCGGGACACAAAAGCATTACAAAGAGCGTTCAGAACGCCCTTTACGGTCCCGCCGTGAATGTGAAAGTCGGTGCCGTTCAGGTCACTGATGGATTTCACCGGCCGGTGGTGGACCGCATCGCAGCCTACCCAAGAATGGCTGCGCGGGTTGAGAGTGCTCCATGCGACGGCCAGACCAAGCTCGAAAGGCATATTGAATCGCGGAGCGCGCGGAGTTTTCCGATCCAACTGGATCCTTGAGAGATCATGCACGGAATAATGGCAAGTCTGGATGAGGTTGAAGATACGATTGAGACGCCGCGCGTCCTTTGGTACTCCGAGCGTTGCTCGGGGAACGAAACCCAACGCCGTCAGCCCGACAATATAGGCCAGATAAAGCTTTTCAAACTGCTGATCGTAAGGAATGTTTAGAAAGCAGGCATCCGGTTCAACGCGTGACTTTGGCATTGCTACGCGCTCTCGCTCTTGAAGTTAACGTAACCGCTTTTTTTGCCGTATTAGTTTTGCCTTTTTGTGATCTCCAACGCGCAGGGGACGTGCTCTTCGCTTGCTGCTTCTCCACGATAGCAAAAATGCGTTTTTGCCTTGATTTGGAGACTCCCAATCGGAAAGCCAATTCGGAAGCTGTCTTTTCCGTAAAAGGAAGTGTGATTTGCTTGGCCATAAGCACCTCAATTGTAGCAGCTATGTCAAATATATTGCGGCAATTTGGAACGTCGCTTTTTATTTAGATGATACGGAGCAAAATTGTGGTAGGGCACTTGAGCATTATTCTGTTGGTTTCAGAGATTTGGGATTACCACTCGGCGCCTGGCCAGCAAAACTCAAAATCCCGACATTTCCGACGGGTGGTTGGTGGAAACTGATTAGTCCCTTGCGCGACGCGGGTGCAGCCTTGCTCTTCTGTCCGCGTTTTGCAGCCGGGCAATACTCCGCGCTAATTGGCCAAAACACCGGGGCCGCAACGGCCCCAGTGGAGAGCGCCCGCCTGGCTTCCCTGGTGGTAAGTGGGGTGTGCGCGCTCAAAAACCAACTTTTTCCCGCTGCGAATCGAAGCTTTATTCATTTTGGCGCTGCTAATGACTGCTTACGCGCCTCATCCAGGGCTTATTCAGCTCTTATGTTTCCATTGCGGCAAGCCGATCTTGTTCTCGGCATATAACGCGAGTTTTTGGTTGTGCAGGTTGGCCGTCACCGATTGGCGTATCCGTCGCGCTTCGCCGCCTCGCTGCGCGGCGACCACCCTGACCAGCGATTCCCGGTCCACCGGCTTTCCTTCACTTCTCAGGTAGGCCACAATCGCATCCAGCGTTTTCGGCCGCACCATGAAGCGCAGTTCCGGATCAACTTCCCTTACAATCTCCTGCCATCGCTGCTGTGAGTAACCCAGGTGGCTGAGTTTAAGCCGGCATCGCTCAGCCCGACGCAACGCGCTGCGCAGGTCGAGCAGAATAGCTCCCACGGATTGCGCCAGGGCACGCTCCCTCTTCGAGGCGAACCGCCCAGTCTTTACTTTTGGTCTTGCTCTTGCCGTTGCCATTGTCCTTGTCTTTGTCTTTGTCCTT
>DASUBD010000344.1:0-9002 GCA_035763445.1 Candidatus Angelobacter sp. | reverse complement strand
CAAGGCTCGAGCAAACCGGATAGTCAAGAGCATTCAGCAATCCTCAAGTTTATATAAGTCTTTGGCATCGTGAGAGTTGCCGGGACAATGGGAGAGAGTTATGTACGCGGTGATTCGCGCCGGGGGGAAGCAGTATCGTGTAGCGCCCGGAGACGTAGTAAAGATTGAGAAGCTTCCTGCCGCGCAGGGCGATGCGGTGGAATTCAATGACGTGCTGGCTGTTTCCGCCGAGGCGGGCACTATCGGCCCGGGACAGGGCGCCGTGGTCACCGGCCAGGTAATGGAAGGCGGACGCGCGGACAAGATCCTGGTCTTTCATTTCAAGCGCAAGAAGCAGTACAAGAAGATTTACGGGCATCGCCAGCCGTTTACCGCCGTAAGGATCACTGAGATCGCCTTTGACGGCCAGACCTTCAAAGCTCCTGAGGTGGAAGCCAAGCCCAAAAAGGCTAAGCCGGCAGTGTCGGAAGAGGCTGGCGAGGAAGCTCCCAGAGCCAAAGCTGCGGCGAGCAAGAGCGGCGGAGCCAAGAAGAAGACGGCGGCCAAGAAGAGCCCAGCCAAGAAGTCGTCCGCCAAGGGCAAAAAGAAATAAGTTTTGGCGCGGCGTGACGCCCGCCTGTGAAATTTAGATAAGGAATTCGGTCATGGCACATAAAAAAGGTTTAGGCAGTTCAAGAAACGGGCGCGACTCCAATGCGCAGCGCCTGGGAGTAAAGGCTTTCGGCGGACAGCTTGTTCCCGGAGGCACCATCATTGTTCGCCAGCGCGGCACGCGCATTAAGCCGGGCGCAAACGTCGGTCGGGGTAAAGATGACACGCTTTTCGCCAAAGTCAGCGGCGTGATCAAGTTTGTGGACAAAGGCACCGGCGGCCGCTTTGTGATCATTGAGCCCAAGGAGCTGGCCGAAGCGTAAAGCGGACACAGGTACTGGTTTTTTGCCCCGCTTTGCGCGGGGCTTCACTTTTTGAGGGCGCAATGGGGGTAGGGGCCGTTGAAAAAAGTTTTGACGGCGTGAAGGTGATGCATGACGCAAACTTCTGAACGGCTGATTCGCAACATCTCAGATACGGCGCTCTGGGTGGCAATCTATCGGGCGCGGGAGAATGACCGGCCCGACGCGCTCTTCCGCGATCCTTATGCGCGCAAGCTGGCAGGCGAGCGCGGCGAGCAGATAGCCAAACAGATGGAGTCTCGGGTCACGCATGAGTGGCCCTACATTGCCCGCACTGTCCGCTTTGACCAGATTCTGCGCGACCAGATCAAAGACGGCGCAGACATGGTGGTGAACCTGGCCGCAGGACTGGACACGCGCCCGTATCACATGGAGCTTCCGTCTTCGCTCAAGTGGGTGGAAGTAGATTTGCCCGCGATGATCGACTACAAAGAAGAGCTCCTGCGCGATGAAAAAGCGCGTTGCCAGTTGCGGCGAGTGAAGCTTGACCTGGCTGACGTGGCTGCGCGTCGTGCATTGTTCAAAGAACTGGGCTCGGCGGCGAAAAAAGCGCTCATCATCAGCGAAGGGCTGATCGTCTATCTCAGCCGGGATGAGGTGGTGGCCCTTGCTAAAGACCTCGCTGAGCCTGCGGGCTTTCGCAACTGGGCCATTGATATTGCATCGCCCGGACTGCTCAAAATGCTGCAGAAAGAAATGCCGGCGCTGAGCGAAGCCGGCTCTCCGCTCAAGTTCGGTCCGGCGGAAGGTCCGGACTTCTTTACCGCTGCCGGCTGGAAGCCGGTGGAAGTCTATTCCATGTTGAAGACGGCGTCGCAATTGAAGCGCCTGCCATCGTTGATGCTGCGCTTCTTTGCCTTGCTGCCGGAATCGAATGGCAAGCAAGGCTCGCGCCCGTGGAGCGGAGTTTGCCGCCTGACCAAAGTGGGAAGCGGGGCGGCAACACCGGGGAACGCCTGAGTTGGCTTGTACAATCAATAGGTAAGCATGTTTATTGATGAGGCAATAATTCGGATCAAAGCCGGCGACGGCGGCAACGGCTGCATGGCGTTTCGTCGGGAGAAGTTCGTACCCCGCGGCGGTCCATCCGGCGGGGACGGTGGCCGCGGCGGCGACGTGGTCATGGAATCCAGCGAGCGCCACAACACGCTGGTCCATTTCCGCTTTAACCCGGAATACAAGGCCGAGCGCGGCCGGCACGGAGAAGGCTCCAACTGTACCGGACGCGACGGCGAGAGCGTTGTGCTCAAGGTGCCGGTCGGAACAATTGTTTACGACAAAACTACGGGCGAGAAGGTCCACGATTTTTCCGGGCCCGATGAGCGAATCGTTGTCGCCCACGGCGGTCGCGGCGGACGGGGCAACCAGCACTTTGCCACCAGCACGCACCAGGCTCCGCGCGAGCATGAGCAGGGTTTCCCCGGTGAAGAACGTGTGCTGCGGCTGGAACTGAAGCTGCTGGCGGATGTGGGGCTGGTGGGTTATCCCAACGTCGGCAAGTCCACACTGATCTCGCGCGTCTCCGCCGCGCGCCCCAAGATTGCCGATTACCCGTTCACCACGCTCGAACCCAATCTGGGAGTCGTGACCATCGGCGAGATCCCGGATGAAGAGAGTTACGTTGTAGCGGACATTCCGGGGCTGATTGAAGGCGCGCATGAAGGAACGGGACTGGGAATGCAGTTTCTGCGCCACATTGAGCGCACCCGCGTGCTGGCGCATGTGATTGATGTTTCCGACGCGAGCGGCCGTTCTGATCCTGTGCACGACTACAACGTAATTATGGGCGAGCTGGAAAGTTTTGGCAGCGAACTTGAGAAGAAACCGATGGTCGTGGTGGCATCCAAAATGGATGTTGCCAATCCTGAGAAGCTGGCGGCGCTCAGGAAGCATTGCAAAAAGTTTAAGCTGGATCTCTACGAGATTTCCGCGGTCACGGGCAAAGGCATTGCGGAGTTGAAATATGGTCTGGGCAAACGCGTAGCTGAGATTCGTGCCGGCACTTATCGCCAGCAGAAGCCGGCGCGGAAGAAGGCAGCTTCGCCTCGCAAGAAGCCGCAGAGCGCGCAGCGAATTCCCAAGCGAGCGGCCTTTAAGAAGAGAAAGAGCAGATAGCGGGAATGAGAGTAGCTTTCTTCGGCGGAACGTTTGATCCGGTGCATCTGGGGCATCTGGCTGTCGCTGGCGCGGCCGCGGATAAGTTTAACCTGGGCATGGTTTACTTTGCCCCGGCAGATATTCCGCCGCACAAGCAGAAGAGGCAGCTTACGGACTTTCAGCATCGTTTTGCCATGCTGGCGCTGGCTACGTCTGAAGACAAGCGGTTTGTGCCATCCCTGCTTGATGCGCCAACGGGAACGCCGAATTATTCCGTGGATACGGTGCGGCGGCTGAAGCGGTCCATTCGCAAATCAGACAAGCTGTATTTTCTGATTGGAATGGACGCATTCAAAGACATTGGCACCTGGTATAAGCCTGAGGCGCTGTTGGCCGAATGCGATTTTATTGTCGCCAGCCGTCCAGGATTCTCACTGGCAGATGTGGGCAGCGCCTTGCCGGAATCTCTGCGGCCTTCTGATGACGTGCTGCGGGCCATGCGCAACCAGCAGGGCGGTGGCACCATCGCACTACCGGGGGCGACGATTCATCTGCTGCCGGATGTGCATGAGCGCGTCTCGTCCACGCAGATACGGGCAGCAGCAACGCGGTCAGTACAGCAGTTAAGCCGTTACGTGCCGCGGCTTGTGGCGGAATACATCAAAAAAGAGAGGCTCTACACTGATCTCTCTGCCGTGGAGCCAAAGGACACAGGAAGAACCAAGGTGCTATCTTTTCATCGGGCCAGGCAGCAACATATTTAAGCAGGAACATTGAGGGTAAGCGGAAGGAGCGAATGAGTCAGCAGACCAGGCAGCAGGTAGCTCTGGCAGTCGAGGCAATCGAAGCCAAAAAAGGCGAGCAGACGGTCATTCTGGAAATGGACCGCAACGCCGGAGCGTTCACAGATTATTTTGTGTTATGCACCGGCACCAATCCCCGCCAGATCCAGGCAATCTCAGATGACATTGAGAAGAAGCTGGCAGAAGCCGGCTCGCGTCCCAACAGCCTTGAAGGTTACAGCCAGGCTGAATGGGTCTTGCTGGATTATGTTGATTTTGTTGTCCATATTTTTTCCGAGCGTGCGCGGCAATTCTACGATCTGGAGCGGCTGTGGAAGTCTGCGCGACGGCTCGCGCCCGGTGATCTTAAAAAGAAAGCGCCTGCTGTACGGCCAGCCAGGAAGACGGCAAAACAGGCATCAAGCCGAAGCACCAGCAAGCCGAAATCAGCGGCACGCAGCAAGACGAGTCGCGGGGCATCTGCCAGGAAAAAGCAGCGGAAAAGATCGTGAAACTGCAGATCGCCTGGATTGGAAAAACCAAGGAACCTGCTTTCCGCGCTCTTACGGAAGAATATCTCCGGCGCATTGCTTATTATCTGCCGGCAGAGTCGCATGAGATGAGCAGCGAAGATTCCCTGCTTCAGCTGGCGGAAAACACCAGCGGACGTACGCGTCCGGTGCTGATTCTGCTGGATGCCCGCGGACGGCAGTTTACGTCAGAAGAATTTGCTGAGTTGTTGCGCGACCAGCAGGACCGTGGGACCCAGAATTTATTTTTCGCCGTCGGGCCAGCCAACGGGTTCACAGATAAAGCACGGCATTCTGCTGATCTGGTTCTATCGTTCGGCAAAATGACGCTGGCGCATGAGCTGGCGCGGATTGTCCTGCTGGAGCAGATCTATCGCGCGTTTACGATTTTGAAAGGGCATCCGTACCACACAGGGCATTGAAAAGAAGCAATTTGCAACTGGCAATTAGCAATTAGCCAGATGCGGTTGGATCGACTAGCGTTCTGCAGTTCTAGTTTCGTCGGACAAATGGATTTGCTGAGTTATGACTGACGTTCATCGCGGTCTCATCATCGTTAATACCGGGCCAGGCAAAGGCAAGACAACTGCGGCCATGGGTACTGCTCTGCGTGCAGTCGGCAACGGGATGAAAGTGCTTATGCTTCAGTTCTTGAAAGGTTCATGGCATTACGGTGAGCTCGATGCCGTCAAAGCCTTTGGCGATAACTTTGTAATGAAGCAGATGGGTCGTGGCTTTGTAAAGGTAGGCGGCGCGGAGACGGACCCTGAAGACGTCCGTATGGTGGAAGAAGCCTGGAAAGAAGCCGAACAAGCCATCATGTCAGGACAATGGGACCTGGTGATCCTGGATGAGATCAACTATGCCATCAGCTACAAAATGCTTGATCCGGCAAAGGTAGTGGATGCACTTAAGCGCAAGCCGGAGCAGGTCCACGTAATCTTGACGGGGCGCAATGCGCATCCGACAATCATTGAGTTAGCTGACACCGTGACTGAAATGAAACAGGTGAAGCACGCATATGAGAAGGGCGTTTTGGCCCAGCGCGGGATCGAATACTAGTTCGCTATTGCGGTTGATGTTTATCACGGGAAAGTGAGAGTCATCTTGGCCTGGTTTAAGAGAGAGTCCAGCGAAATACAACAGTCAGACGAGAAGCGTGTACGCACAGAAGGTTTGTGGGTCAAGTGCGAAGGCTGCCGGCAGATTATCTGGAAAAAAGAGCTTGAAGATAACTTGAACGTCTGCCCCAAGTGTGACCGTCATTTCCGCATTGATGCGCCAACCCGGCTGATGCTGCTGCTGGACGAAGATAGCATCGAGACTTTTGATGACTCCATGAGCGCAGTGGACCCGCTGCACTTCTCTGATACCCGGCCCTATAAGGATCGGCTGACGGAAAGCCAGCGCAAGACCGGAATGCGCGATGCAGTGATCAGTGTTACCGCCACACTCAACGGACGCCATGTTGTAGCCAATGCCATGGAGTTCGGGTTTATCGGCGGGAGCATGGGAGTGGTGGTAGGAGAAAAGATTACCCGCTCGGTTGAAAAAGCTCTGGAGCAGCGCAAGCCGCTCATTATTATTTCAGCATCCTCTGGTGCGCGCATGCAGGAGGGTGTGATCAGCCTGATGCAGATGGCAAAAATTTCTGCTGCACTCGCGCGCCTGGAGCAGGCGAAATTGCCCTACATATCCGTGCTCACTGATCCTACAACAGGAGGCGTAAGCGCGTCGTACGCCATGTTGGGTGACCTGAACATCGCTGAACCCGGCGCGTTGATTGGTTTTGCCGGTCCGCGAGTAATTGAGCAAACCATCCGGCAGAAGCTTCCTGAAGGCTTTCAACGCAGTGAATTCCTGCTGAAGCACGGAATGCTGGATGCCGTTGTGCACCGAAAAGAGCTGAAGAGCTATGTCTCGCGAGCTCTGGAATTCATGGCGCCAAAGGCCGCCTGAACCGTGCCTGCCTCTTACGAATCCGCGGTCGCAAATTTGCTTGCGCTTGGCCACGAGCTTACCTCGCTACGCAAATTTGATCTTGAGCAGATGAGGACTCTCGCTCAAGCGCTTGGTCATCCCGAGCGAAGAATTCAAAGTGTGCTTATTGCGGGCACCAATGGAAAAGGCTCCACGGCGGCGACCATTGCCAGCATCTTGCAGGCAGCAGGATATCGCACCGGTCTTTATACATCGCCGCATCTGGTCCGCATCAATGAGCGTATCCAGATCAATCGCGAGCAAATCAGCGACGTGGAATTCGCTCTGATGTATGAGCGTGTAGATTCCGTGGCGCGGGGGCTGGTGGAAAGCGGTGAGCTCCCGTGGCATCCAAGTTTTTTTGAGATGCTCACAGCCATGATGTTCGAGTACTTCGCGAGCGCCGGAATAGATCTGGCAGTGCTCGAAGTTGGCCTGGGAGGACGGCTGGACGCCACCAACATTGCAGATCCGTCCGTATGCGTCATTACTGATATCGATCTGGATCATCAGAACTTTCTCGGCAACACTCTTCCGGAAATCGCCCATGAAAAAGCTGGAATCATGCGCCCCAAAGTTCCAGTGGTGATTCTGCCGCAGCATCCTCAGGTGAACGACACACTGGGACGTGAAATCCTCGAGCGCAATGCCCGCCCAGTCAGCGCCGTCAAATACATGCCGCCGGTCACGCCGGATGCCGGGAAGTATGACGGTACAACGGTTCTGGAAGGGCGAAATCACTTTCTTCTGGAAGTGATGGGCCGGGAGATCATGATTGATTTTTCTCTTTCGGGAAGGCACCAGTTGCGAAATCTGGCGCTTGCGATTGCGGCTGCGGAGCAGTTGAACCACGCAGGATTCAGAATCCTTCCGGAGCATATTCAGCAAGGGGTGCGCAACACGCGTTGGCCTGGCAGATTTGAGATGCTGCCTGCAGAAGCTGACCACCCGGAAATTGTCCTTGATGTCGCGCATAACCCGGCGGGCGCGTGGGCTTTGCGCTCGGCGCTATCCACTTTCTATCCAGATCGTCCTCTTGTATTCGTTTTCGGCGCAATGAAAGATAAAGCCATCAGCGAGATTGCTGAAATTTTGTTCCCTCTGGCTGAGCACGTAATTCTCACCCACGCGGATTCGCCGCGAGCCGCCACCACTGGCGAAATAGCCTCCTTGGTTGCGCATACACAGGCAGCAATCGTGGAACAACCATGCATCGCTCTCGCGCTGGAGAAGGCCCGTGAATTGGCCGGAAAAACCGGGGTGGTGGTGATCACCGGGTCAATTTACATCGTGGGTGCGTCGCAGGCACAACTTGCGTCTCGCACGCCTGTCCGGCAGGGCGCGTGACATGGCAGAGAGCACACAGGCGCAGATTGGAGCGGTGGGCAAAGAAAGTGGACTGCGAAATTTCCTTTCCCAGCTGCGCTCTTTTCTTATCTATGACCCGCTGATCTGGTTCTACACCATTGTTCTGGGAACGCTCTCTCTTTTCTCGTCGTTCTTTGATTCATCTGGCGCCATTCAGCACGGCTTCGCGAGCCTATGGGCGCGAATGATTCTGGGAACCATTGGCGCTCAGGTTAGCGTTGAGGGCCTGGAAAAGATTGATACTTCAAAAGCACACGTCTACGTTGTGAATCACCTTTCGGCTCTGGATATCCCCGTTCTGTACGCCTCTCTGCCGTTTCAATTCCGGATTCTGGCCAAGCGTGAGCTTTTCCGCTATCCCTTTATGGGTTGGCATCTGCGCCGTTCAGGCCAGATACCGGTGGTGCTTGATAATCCCAAAGCGTCCATTCGAAGTTTGCAGATGGCTGTGAACGCAGTAAAGCACAACATGTCACTCCTGGTGTTTCCTGAGGGCGGACGTTCAGAAGATGGTCAGCTTCAAACATTCATGGGAGGCGCTTTCTTCGCCGCCATTCGCGCGCAAAGTGAAGTGGTTCCAATGGTGCTCCTGGGGACCTATGAGACTCTGAAGATGAACAGCTTCCATATCAAGCCTCGACCCTTGCGGCTGCTGGTTACCGCTGCAATTTCTACTGTCGGCCTGACTACGCGCGACACAGAAGCATTGGCCGCTCGGACACGTGAGGTGATTTCGGATTTGTACTACTCTCAGTGTCCCTCGCCCGAACTCCGCAGCCAGCATCAACAAAGGCAAGAATCACTTCAGTAAAAGTGGGAAAAAGGGGCCGAAATCGAATTGCGTTTTGGTCCCCAGATGAGAAAAGTATTGTGAAAAACAGGCCTTTAATCGCGATTCCGGAGCCTTGTTCTTATGACAAGGCTTATAGTCAGCGTGTCTTTCCTGCTTACCTGAAAGCTGTTGAAGCCGCGGGTGGAGAGCCGCTGACGATCTCACTCGATTCAACTCCTGAACAGGTGGCGCGCCAGGTGAGCAGATGTGCGGCGGTGCTGCTGCCCGGCAGCAAAGCTGATGTTGATCCGCAAAAATATGGCGCTCAAAGGCATCCGGCCACCGCGCCGGCGGATCCGCTGCGGGATGCAGTTGATGAATTGTTGCTGCAGGATGCATACAGCCAGCGCAAACCGATTCTCGGTATCTGTTATGGACTACAGGCTTTAAACGTCTGGAGAAGCGGAACATTGGAGCAGCACATTGAAAGTCCTGTTCAGCACACCGGGAATTCGGCAGA
>DASUBD010000343.1:0-5788 GCA_035763445.1 Candidatus Angelobacter sp. | reverse complement strand
CATCAGCGTCACGCGCAGGCCGCCCTTTTCGAGTTCAATCAGGCCTTCAATGGTGCAGCCGGCAGGCGTGGTGACGGCGTCTTTGAGCAGCGCAGGGTGATGCCCCGTTTCCAGCGCCAGCTTGGCGGCGCCAAATAGCGTTTGGGCTGCCAGCGTTGTGGCCAGTTCCCGCGGCAGGCCTACTTTCACGCCCGCTTCGGCCATGGATTCAAGGATCACAAAGGTGAATGCGGGGCCGCTTCCGGAAAGTGCTGTGATGGCGTCCATGTGCTTCTCATCCACAATTACCGCTCGCCCGACGCTTTCAAACAGGCTTTTTGCCATATCGAGGTGCTGCTTGTGAGCCGTGGCTCCAGCACACAGCGCCGTCATCGCCGCCCCGACCATGGCCGGCGTATTAGGCATGGCGCGCACCACATGAACGTGATTGCTCACATGCTGCTGGATAAAGCGAGTAGTTGTTGAAGCGGCAATGGAGATGAGCAGCGTCTCAGGTTCGAGCACAGGAGCAATTTCATCCAGCACCTGTGGAAGCACCTGCGGCTTCACTGCCAGCAGTACAACGGGTGCACCGGAAACAGCCGTCCGATTATCCGTGCTCACCGCCACGCCCGGGAGTTCACGTGCCAATTCGCGGCGATGTTCTTCATGTTGCACGGTGGCCACCGCCTCGCCTTTGTTGATCAGGCCGTGCTTCATGAATCCCTGAAGCAGGATGGTACCCATCTTGCCGCAGCCCAGGATGGCGATTTTCTTCTCCGCTTTCCTCTGCGCGGATTTTTTGCTTTGGACTTCAGTTTCGGAGGCGCTCATCGTCAAATATTTCCTTTCGCATTGGCGAAAAATAAAACCCGCTGCCACCGGGCAGCGGGTTATTCATGATTGCCTTTTTGTTCTAAGCGATCACATCACCCTCTAGCCCGTGAAAAACCTCGCACGGCAGCGGGTAAGCCGCATGTGCCTGATTGGCTGAACGGGTGAACATAACGGCACTATAGCCCAGATTTCCCACGGGAACAACCACGAAAAGGCCCCGGCGACCCCGCTACTTTTGAGTGGAGGTAAGCCTTTTTACGATCTCCCCTGCCACTGCGTCTGCCCGGGCTGCAATCTGCTCCGGAGTCTGATCCTGAATGGGATGCTCCACGTAGATGGCATCAAATCCGGGCCGGCCCAGCGCGCCGGCCTGAATGCGCGCCGGAGTCATGAATTCGGTTGTAGCTACCGGTACGGCAGGGATACCCAGGTTTTCCAGGCCTACTGAATCGTGCAAACTGCACGTTGTGCACGACCCTCAGTCGGCCAGAGCTTCGATCACAGCATCGAGTCCTCGCAATTGCTCCATCACCGGATCTGGGGCATTCTTGGTGTAAGTAGGCTTTCTCAGCCGCACCACTTCGGCTACGCCATACTTTGACTTAAGAAGCTCTTCCAGGCGATCCAGAAAAATGCTTCCACCAGGCTTGCTGATATCAAGCAGGCCAATCTTCTTGCCGCGCAGGGTGTCTAGACGCGGCGGTGGCGGCGCAGTCTTCGGCTTATTTTCATTTCCGGGATGAACAAGAGTGATAGGCATGAGTGACTTCCTTCAAGGGATCGGATAGGTGACCAATTGGCTTCCGCCAGGGCCGGCAGCCCAGCTTCCAAGCACCGACGAAAACTTTCCTGCGGTTCCTCCAGAAACAACGATAAAGATGGATTCCGGACTGCGGATCTTCTGGTAACAGGGCTCGCCGTGGATGTTGATTTCACGATAGCTCGCCGTGAACTGCGTGCCTTCGCCCCCGTCGGACTCAGCGTAATAGCGCAGAGGAATCCCGGTGTTCTCGAACAGAAACTGGCGCACACTCTGCTTGGTAAATCCATCGCGCTGTAAAGTCCTGGCATGTTCAGGGCAGAGTACGACCATTGCTTCGTTGTTCATGCACAGCCGATAGCTCCAGATTGTAGCCAGCGTGGAGCAGATGGCGCGCAGCAGAACGTCGCCGCGCTGAGCTTTGTGCTCGCTGACTCCACGCGGCGGTTCAGCAGCGAACAGCGTGAGCGCGCTTTCCTCGCGTTTAAATCCGCGATCCACGTGAAACGGTTCCCAGGGATTCTCTTCTTCGTTTTCGGCGATGCACTGTGAAAATTTCCCGGCGTTACCCTGAGCGGACATATCAATGCCATCGGGACGGCCGCCGCCGATGTTCAACAGAATGAGCTGCAGCGCCCGGCCCAGCGAGCTGTTCGCGCGGGCAACGTTGCTGAACACGTTCTGCTTTGACCAGAAGCCCAGTTCGTTCCGTACCGGCCCGTTGATGAGCACCAGCGGAGCCGCAAAATGCGTGGTCGCCTGCACACCATGGGCATTGAATTTTTCATCACAGACAGCGCGAACCAGCGGAACCAGCACACGCATCGTCTCCGGCTTGCACCCGGCCATGGCTGCGTTCGCGGCGATCTTCTCGACTGTAGCCTCGCCATACACCGGCGGCACGCGAGCAATGATGGTTTGCGGTGGGAGATTCATCCCCTTCAACATAGCGGCGACGCGTTCCTCAGTGGGGGGGATTACCGGTAGCGCGTCACCGAAGAGCTGGAAGCACTGTTCAAGCAGGTCTTCGCCATCCTGCAGTGTGATCCGGCTGGCTCGCTCCCCGACGCGGCGCAGCAGCGGACCAGAAGCTGTTTCAGCATGGCCATCGGCATTAGGCTCAAGGTGGCGTGATCCGCAGCCAGGCTTCCATGCCGGCGCGCCGTCATTGGCAGAGGCTATCGGTGGCGACCCGAGCGATTGGGCCAGCTCATTCAACCCTGCTTTGTCGAAACCGACCAGTGTTCGGGTAATCGCACCGTTTTCGTCCAGCAGATACAGAGTCGGCACCGATTGCGGATTAAAGGCACGACTCAAGGTGAGTCCACGATCCAGCTCCACCGGGTAGCTGATCCCCATCTGTTGTACGAATTGCCTGGTGCTGCCTTCGTCGTCCTGAGAGAGCGCGATTATCTGGATGTTGTTTGGAGAAAAAGCATTCAGATAGGGCAAAGCCAGCTGGCAGGTGGGGCAATCTGTTTCGAAGAAGACAAGCAGTGCTTTCTTGCCTGGCTGGTAGCTGCTGAGCCGGTTTAAATCGCGCTGTTCTGTTACGGGCGCCATTTTGAAAAGATATTCCCCCGAGCAGGGTATTACAAGCAAACGCAGCGTATGCAGATGCCGGAGGAATTTGCATCCAACCAATCATGTCGAAACGAGACCAGGCATGTGAGCTGCTGCGGCAAGGGAACAGCCCAACCCAGATTGCCCGCAAACTTCAGTTGCGCAGCTCTGATGTGATGAATTTTCTGTGGACCAGGATTGGTGAAGGTGAGCTGAGACGCTCAGACGTGGCTTTCTCACTCAAGCGCAATGTGAGAAAAGCCATTGAGGCCGTTGTGGCTGAAACCGGCTCGCAGTCGCCTGGACACATTTGCAGAGAGTTGGAGAAACGCGGCGTCCACTGCAACCGCTTTGACGTTCGCATGTACCTCGAGTATCGCCGGGCGCCTGTGGTGCTGGGAGATATGTATGAGCTGGTGCGGAATATTGAAGTGCGCCTGCACCGGTTTATCAGGCGCGTATTCATTGCTGAATTTGGTGAAGAGAACTGGTGGCGCGCTGGTGTGCCGGACAATATAAGAGCGGAATGTGCCGCATTGCGCGAGAAAGATCCCGAACCCGCGGCTGAGCCTTACAACTACACTCACCTGATCGCCCTGCGGGAGATACTGGACCGCAAATGGAGCCTGCTGAGCAAACATCTGCTCCCGGAGACTGCGCAGAACAAGAAAGACCTCCTGGAGCGCCTGGTGCAGCTCAACCGCATACGCAACAACGTAATGCATCCCGTGCGCGGAGGAATGCTTACGGAAGAGGAATTTGAGTTTGTGTACAATCTTGAAGAAGATCTGGGCCCGCTGATTGCGCCGGAGGAAAATGCTGCTGTGAACGAGAGCGCGGAAGGAAGTGATCAGTCTTCGTCAGATTCTGCTGCGCGCGAACTTGTATCCAGGCTTGAGCCGGTAAGTGAAGCACCTGCGCCGCACGAAGAAGCAGCAACTTCAGAACAGGCCGCAGGTGAGGATTTTATTCCCAGCGTGAAGGCCAGTTGATGTATTCGAGGACTCCTTTATCACATTAGAAAGGCCAAAGAGTTTCAAGAAAGACCAAAGACTTTCAGACTTCAGCGACAGAAAGTTACAAATTCCGTCCTCGCAGTCTGCTGTTCTGCATCCAACGGAATTGCCCCGTCTCATAAAAAAGTTTTATTTCCGGATTAAGGTCATAAGTCTTACGGGCCGTTTCGGAAAATTATAGGAACGTTTCATGAACGCACAAGAAGTTATCCGCGCCTGGGGCAGGATTCTGCAAGGCAGACGCCCTTCGCTCTCCATTGAAATTACACGCGAATGTCCGTTGCGCTGTCCCGGCTGCTACGCCTACGAGCCGGACCATCCTGGAGCCGGATTGAACCTGCGGCAGCTTTCGGACTACAAAGGCGGTGATCTGGTCCTCCGCGTTCTTGCCCTGGTGGATAAGCTTCGTCCCCTGCACCTCTCCATTGTGGGCGGTGATCCGCTGGTTCGTTATCGCGAACTGGAGGCGATTCTCCCGCAACTCGCGGTACGTGGAATTCACACCCAAATTGTTACCAGCGCGTTCCGTGAAATTCCCGCAAGCTGGGCGGAAATCCCGCGGGTGTATCTTGTGGTTTCCGTTGACGGCCTTCAGCCTGAGCATGACGTGCGCCGCAGGCCCGCCACTTACGACCGGATTCTCAAAAATATTTCTGGTCACAGGGTTACTGTTCATTGCACGGTGACCGCGCAGATGATGCAGCGCCGAGGTTACCTGCAGGATTTCCTCGATTTCTGGACGCCCCGGCCGGAGATTAAGAAGGTGTGGTTCAGCATTTTTACTCCTCAGATCGGCGCTACTGGCCCGGAAATACTTTCGTTGATTGAGCGGCGCCAGGCCGTGGAGGAGATGCTGCGGCTGCAAAAACTTTATCCCAAGCTGGACATGACCGAGGGTATGATCCGCGAGTTCATGGCGCCTCCTGCTTCTCCCGGCGAGTGCATTTTTGCACGTACTACCCAGGTGATTTCTGCCGATCTCAAATCTCATGTGTCTCCGTGCCAGTTCGGCGGCAAGCCTGACTGCTCGCAGTGCGGGTGTGTTGCGTCCATGGGCATGGCTGCGGTTGGGCACTATAAGCTTGGGGGCCTCATCAGACTGGAATCAATCTACAAGGCCTCATCAGCCCTCGGCGAGAGGGTGCGAGGCTTCAGAACAAAGGCTGCAGGCCGCGACACCAGAGAAACAGCGCCAGCCCAGCAGCCCCAGAACGCAAACGAATCCACACCGGTGGCGTGATCGCGTTAGTATTTGGGCATCTTGGGATCAATCCGGTCTGCCCATGCCAGAATACCGCCCGCCAGATTGGTGACATTTGTGAATCCCGCCTGCCGCAAAAAGCCCACTGCCCTAGCGCTGCGCACGCCGGAACGGCAATGCACCACCGTTTCCTTGCTGGGGTCAAGTTCCTGCACTCTCTTCGGCAGGTCGTTGAGCGGAATCAGGTGCCCGTTGATGTTGCAAATCTTGTATTCGTGAGGCTCACGGACGTCGAGCACAAAAATGTCTTCTTTTGCGTCCAGCTTTTTCTTCAGCTCTTCCACGCTGATTTCGGGCACGCCGGTCTGGTTCACGGGCTTCTCCTGTCCACGCAATCCGCAGAATTCTTCGTAGTCAATCAGTTTAGTGACG
>DASUBD010000342.1:0-3660 GCA_035763445.1 Candidatus Angelobacter sp. | reverse complement strand
TGGCGGGCTCTGTATCTTCCTCCGCGGAAGTTGCCGGGCTCGATGGTGCGTCGGTAGCCGTTGACGGTGTGGTCGAAGTCGTGTTCGCAGGTACTGTCGAGGCTGGGCTGGGCTTATTCTGAACCGATTTCTGGCTTGAAGCGCTGGGTGTGCTTGCCTGCTGTTGCGCAGGACGCATTGCGGCGAGCGGCACAACAACAGCAAGAGTCAGGGCAGCGACCACAGCGGCAGTGACGCGTGAGACTGAACCACGCCGCAGGGCCGGGTTCAACACAGCGAGAATGCGGCCTTCCAACTGGGAACGCCGAGCCATGGCAAGCGCCGAGTGCAATTCCGGCTGATGGAATCCGGAGACAAAATCAAGCAGTTCATGGGCGTAGTCTGAAGCCTTGGTTCCTGAAGCCAGCACCGTGTCATCACAGGCGCGCTCGCGGTAGATGCGCATGGCCCTGGCAATCAGCCATACCAGCGGATTCCACCAGTAAAGAGCAACAGCCACATCGGCCAGCAGCTGAGTAAGCGCATCCATCCGGCTGATGTGTGCCAGTTCGTGCTGCAATACCGCGTCGCGGCGCAAGGGAGACCATTCAGAAAACTCAGGCGGAAGAATGATGGCGGGATAGAACATTCCCGTTGTGAGCGGAACTCCGGTTTCACTGCTCACAAGCAAGGCGACATGGCGCTTAATGCCCATTGCCGCGGCCGTAGCGCGAACATGCGCATTCCACCCTGCATCAGAGAGCAACACGGAGCGGCGTACCAAGAGGCGGACCCGCGACCTGCCAGCCACTGAACGCAAACAGAAATACGCGGTTCCCAGTACCCACACCAAAGCCCAAATGATCGGCCAAGCAAGAGGATGGCTGGGTTTTGCTGAACTCCCGGCAATGGCGGGAGCATTGATTTGCGGTGTTGCGATAGTAGTAGCTGCCTGCTGCGGCTCAGTGGATGCAACCTGACCCTGCGTTGTTTGTGGCCGGTGCTCAGTGTGTGAAGGCGTTCTCATAGATCGCGATAAGATCGCGCGAGGACTGGCTGGAATTTGTGTTGCTTGCGGCGGCTCTGCCCTTTGAACAGGAATCGCCGGGGTAGCAGTCGTACCCTGCGTCACAGGCGCGAGGCGCGATGTGAAATCAGGAAGGCCACGGACATGCCATTGCGGCAGGAAAGCTGAGAAGGGAAGCAGCAGCACCGCAACGACGGCGAACGCCAGCAGCATATGGCGTGCAGCGGCAGATAGTCTTCTGAGCAACAGAGCGCCACACCACGCGAGAAACAGCAACAAAGTGGTCTTGATGGCCAGGGCAATAAAAATAGAGGAGACTGCGGCGAGCGAGTTCATTATCTGCCCTCCTGCTGAGCTTTCTTGATCAACTGATTTAAATACTGCTTATCCCGGGCCGACAGCTTTGTATCTGACATCTCCAGCAGGGCTTCCACCGCACGTTCCGGCGAGCCCCCAAAAAAGGTCTTCACCATGTGCTTCAGCGCGGAAGCGCGCACCTGTGTGGTGTCCTGCATAGGCATATAGACGTATTTCAGACCCTGTGGTTCGTGCCGCAGGTAACCTTTATCTTCCAGGAAACCGAGCATGGCGCGCACGGCCGAGTAGCTGGGTGGATCACTGAGTTCGGAGCGAACATCACTGACAGAAGCCTTGCCGAGGCGGTAGATCACATCCATGATCTGGCGTTCGCGCCGGCCGAGTTGGAGATCTTTTTCAGCAGTCATGATTTTAAGTGCATATGCTAATGCACTAGCACATGCTAACTGATTAGCATATCTTGTCAAGAGGAATCTGCGAAAAAAAATTACTTAGCCCTATAGCGGGAACATCAGGGGCGCGGCGCCGGTGCGGGACCGGGAGGCAGGATCTCCGGTTCGCCTTCTTTGCTCGCGGCCACCTGGCGCGTCACAAAGAAGACTGCCGCCGTCCACGTTGGAACCAGATCAAGGCCGGGTACAGCCTCTGCGAGCAGAGTGGGCACAAACGCCCAATGCCATCCGAGCAGGCGGATGAGCACTACAGCAACTACAAGATCTAGAGCATCATCTGCAGGAGAGAGACCGCCTTCTGCGAACGCGGGAAAGGCAAAGATCTGCAGCGCATCCGCAATGATGGCGACAGCCCACGCAAGCCGGAGTTGCGGAGTATTGATCGACTTCAAAAAATCCCACATGACTGCCTTCTATGAAGCTGACTGCAACAAACACCAGAATACGCGTATTGTGGCACCGCGGCACTCGTCTTCCGGTGTTTCATTGCCGGCATCTTAGGCCCAAGAACCGCTACCGAAGCTGCAAGAACCACCCTGTTGAGATTCTAACCCCCTTTGCTGGTAAAAGTCCCTGGGTTCAGCGCCGGTAAGGCGGCGTTACCCGTTTACAGGACACGAGGGAAGTGTCAACAACCTGCAGCAAATCTTGAGGAACGCGCCCGGACTCTGCCAATGCAGCAGCGCACTTGACCCGGCGACAGGTCGGGGCACTATGATTCAAGGCCGCGGTCTGAAGCTGCAGCGATAGCTCTTATAGAAGAAGATCAAAGAAATGGAGTGAGGAAGGAATTAGTAGCACCTTCCAGTCCTCACCACCAAACACTGGTTATTTTTCCGCTGAGGCGTTTCCAGGGGACTTCTGGGTCAGGACCTCAAGCAATTCTTTGGCGGATGCCGGTGGCGGGCCTGCACTGCCACCAATGATTTCCGTGGCGTCTACTTTCTTGCCATACAGTTTTTCGTTCGCGCTCCCATCAGGTCCCAGGGACGCTCCCGCGAGAGAGACGCCGGCAAACACACCCTGCGCTCTGGAATAGGAGAGCATTTCTGCCGTCAACGACGCATTGGTTGCGGCTTCCGCATCTCGCCCGACCGGACCAGCAGCGACGCTGGCATCTGCGCCGAGCTTAGCCTTCCCCTTCATCAGCGCGCGGGCGCCTTTCTCGTTCATTACCAGAACAACGAAGTCCGTAGCCTGTCCGCCGGCCTGAAGGCCGAAGCTGCCGCCAGAGGATTGCATCATTGCAGGCGCACTCCAGGGCCCCTGAAAATTGGCGCCGCCACGGCAAGTCATCACTCCGCGACCATAAGACGCGCCAACGATGAATCCAGCTTTCTTCACCGATGGGAGAACGATAACGCATTCGGCTTTTTTGAGCAGACCGATAGGAATGCCGTTGCTGGCGTTCGCCAGTTCTTTGATTACAGTGCCTGACTCCTTTACCCGTTCCTGCTCCTTCGCGTTGTCCTCCGCAGCCGTGATGCTGGTAACGATCAGGCACAGACCAACCAACGCTAGAACAATTGTTCCTTTTTGTCGAAAAATTCGCGTCATGGTGAACCCTCCTTCTTTAGTATCAAAAGCTACTGCGAATCGTGAGTAAAACTGCTGGAAGTAACAGGAGCGCAAAGGCGCGCTGTCTGAATTCCGCCGCAATCAAAGACAAAACCTCGATGAGCACTCCCGCCAGAGAATTTCGGACTCGAAACACAAGCTTGATGGCATTCAACAAGCGAGCCGGACCGGCGAACAAACTTTAACGTTCCTGGTGGTACTTCCTCAGACGACATGGGGATTCTGCTAACGGAGATCTGCAGTTGAAAATCTAACCACCGGGCCAGCAGAAAGAAAACTGCCAAAACTACGAGTCGCTATTTACGA
>DASUBD010000341.1:0-7741 GCA_035763445.1 Candidatus Angelobacter sp. | reverse complement strand
GTTGCGTCCAATTCCGGTCTTGCGGGGACGCACATTGAACACGCCGAAGCCACGCAACTCAATTCGCTCACCCTGAGACAGCGCTTTCTTCATGCTGTCAAAAACGGTTTCCACGGCCAGCTCAGCCTTGGTCTTGGTGATACCGGTCTTAGTTACTACTTCGTTAATGATATCGAGCTTAATCACTTGTTCAGCTCTCCTCAAAGCCGTGCAAGGGGGCGTAAATTACAGATATTATGGGACTTCTATGGGGTTGTCAATGAGCAATGAGCAATGACCAATCCGTTCCGCAATCTGCCGCAAGTTGGCGTTTGCCGGAAGGATTAAAACAGTCTTCAGGCTTTCCGCAGATTCGCAGGGAGCAAGGAACAAGGAGCAGGGAGCAAGGAGTAAAGACGTGGCCATAAAGCGTCTGGCGCAAACACTCGGAACCCTGGATTACTTCGTCGTGGGGTTCGGGGCAATGATCGGCGTGGGCTGGCTGGTGGTAATGGACGACTGGCTGCAGCGCGGCGGTCCCATCGGCGCCATGCTGGGTTTTTTCCTTGGCGCTTCACTGCTATTGCCTGTGGGATATGTGTATAGCCGGCTGGTTATTGCCATCCCGGATGCCGGCGGAGAAGCCGCTTATGCATCCAGGGTTTTCAATCGCGGTGTCAGCTTTCTGAGTGGCTGGATGATGGTCCTTGCCTACTTTGTGGTCTGTCCATGGGAAGGTGTGGCGATCGGCAGCGTTTGCTCGTACATTTTTCCGCAGCTCACATCATTTCAACTTTACCGCGTGGCCGGACAGCCGGTTTTTCTGCCCCAGTTAGTCATAGGTGTGGCGCTGACCGCAGTTCTTACCTGGATCAACTACCGCGGCGTGAGGATGAGCGCAACTTTCCAGCGCGTCACCACATTTGGGCTGCTGGGATTGTTTGCAGTGTTTGCCGGAGGTGGCCTGCTGCACGGCAAGAGCGAAAATCTATCGCCCGGCTTTTCACATGCGCCTTGGTTGTCAATCCTGCTGGTCCTGCAGATTGTTCCTTATTTCATGACAGGCTTTGAATCGGTGGGGAAGTGCGCGGAGGAATCGAGCCCAAAATTCCAGAGCCATAGTTTCTATCGAGCAATTATGGGATCGCTTGTGGTCGGCGGTGTCTTTTATTGCCTGATCATTTTCGTGGTGGGATACGCATATCCCTGGCAGCGTCTGATCACTCATTCTTTCGCAACTGCTTACGCCCTGCAGCAGGTGGTTGCGGGCCAGTGGATTGTGGACCTTGTGCTGGTTGCGGCATTGTTCGCGCTATTGAAGTGCTTCAACGCGAATTTTCTTGCCACCAGCCGCTTGATTTTTGCCATGGGCAGGCGGGGCATGCTGGATGAAAGGCTGGCGGCTATTGATCCAGACCGGAAAACGCCAGCAACCGCCGTGGTGCTCACTGGAGTTTTGACGATGCTGGGAGTGTTTCTGGGCAAGGCCATTTTGATTCCTATAACCGAGGTTGGAGGCCTTGCGTCAGCTTGCGGTTGGTTCATCTCATGCCTGGTGCTGTACAGGATTGATCAGGCGTTCTGGCCGCGTGCTGTGGCCATCGCCGGCGCAGCCGTATCACTGGGGCTGGTTTCCATGAAGGTGCTGCCGATGGTTCCGGGACATTTTTCTTCATGGGAATGGATTTCCCTGGCTTTGTGGCTGGCGCTGGGGTTCGCAGTAAAACAGAAAAACCGGCAGGAGCCGGTTTCTGAAACATCGAGTGCGGGGATGTAAGAAGAAGCTGGGGGTGCGGAAACTCTCGGACAGCCGGGCCCCAATAAGCTATGTCTTGTTGTTGACCTCTCCCGCTTTATAGATATAGCGAATGGAAGGCTTGTAAATCAGCAGATTGCCACCGTTGGTGCGAACCACCTTGATGCAGCACTTGTCATACCACTCAATCAGGCCCTGCACCTGCTCACCGTCCTTGAGCACCACAACCACCGGAGTCTTGCTCTGGATCTGCTTCTGGTAATAATAATTTTCCGCGTGCGTCGTTTCGGAAGCTCCGTTACGGCGCGGGCCATTGGAATGCATGCGGTCAGTGCGTTCCAGACGCTCACGGCGTTCGGAAACAGGTTCGGTGCGAGGTGGAGGAGTGCTTAACGATGGCCGAATGAGTTTGCGGCTTATAAATTCTTCTTCGGTATGTTCTGGGGCCTGACGTGCTGCGGTAGCGTCCATTGAGTCTTTCATTGCTGTTTGCTCCCGTTTCCCACAACGCGGGAACCATGTCGGCGAAAATTCGAACCATAGCGTACCGACCGGGACCGAGCTGATCCCATGAATGTATTGGGAATCGCAGTGCGGGTTGTTGGCTGTTACCGTATCACAGCCCATGCCAGAGTTTCAATGGACTGGAAGGTCATTGTCCAACGCAACCTGTTTAGTTTTATAAAGAAATCATTGTGGTGAAAAAAATGCATTCGAGTGTCGCTTAGCGTTCAAGGGAGAGTGCGAAGGCATCCAGTGATAACGGGCGCAAGACATTCCTGCGCATCCCGCTTTGCACCTGGCCGAGCTGCTGCGACGCCGCAGCAATCCAGGAGAAATCAACCCCGGCGCTTAATGATTTCAGCTCGGCCGTAATGTCAGTATTGCGCACCAGTTCAGGCGCTCCGCTGGTGAGAGCCATCAGGTCTTTGAGCAGTCCATAAATGGCGGAAAGGAGCTGGTCAGTTTTCTCCTTGCCCTCCCCGCCTCCGCGATAAGTTTCAGTGGTTCGAAACAGGTCAGAGTGTTCGCCGGCGCGAATGGCTGTGGTGAGCAGGGCGAGAGCGTCCTTGCGCGACGCCACATACTGCTCCAGATCCAGGGACCGTGCGCGGCCGATTCCGCCGCCGCTCAAGCGGGCCGCAAGCTGCCGTTGCCGTGCGTTCCATTCCGTCCGATGCTTCGCAAGATAAGCATCAATCTGTTCCAGCGGCAGAGCACTCAAGGTGAAGCTGACGCAACGAGAACGGATGGTCGGCAACAGTTCGCCGGGATTGCGCGCCAGCAGGAAAATGGTAGCGAACTCGGGCGGTTCCTCCAACACCTTCAGCAATGCATTTGCCGCTTCTTTCATGAAAGCCGCATCACTGAAGATAAAAACCCTGCGTTTGGCTTCGGCAGGCTTGTAGCGAATGGTTTCGTTTACGTGCCGAACCTGGTCCACTTTGATCATCATCTGCGGTGGATCGGGGGGAATGATCAGCACATCAGGATGCGGTTGGACGAAGATGCGGGTCTCGCGTTTATCGGTTTCGCGCAGGCCTTCCCGTGCCTCCACCGCTTCAGCACAACGCGCTTCCAGGTCAGCGGCTTCTTCAATTTTCCGGCAGTTTTCGCATACTCCGCAATAATCAGGGAGGTCATCGGTTTCGCGTGGATTCAGGCAATTCATGGTGCGCGCCAGCATCAGTGCAAGCGTGTATTTGCCCGCACCCTGCGGCCCTGCCAGGATCACCGCATGAGGAAAGCGGTCACGGGCCAGCATCTCGCGCAGGCGGTGTACCACCTCAGCATTGCCATGAAATCCAGAGAAACCCATTGGCTTCGATTGTAAACAGTGAACCCCTTTTCACACCACTACTCATGGGCGCCAGGGAAGTGAATTAAATTTTTTAACTGCGTTCTAAGGAAGCAATAAGAAACCGGGACAATGATGCATATAACACAGTTCCTCCCTCAGACCGAACGTAGGGAACTGGTGATCCCCCAGGACTTGGACAAGAGGCACCACCGTGGCAGACCTGCTGAAGTTATTCGTCTTCTCAGTGATTCGTTGCTGGCATTTCAAGAAAGGTCCACTCATTACTTGCCGATCAGGACAGCCGCGCTCTTCGATTGCGGCCATTACCGGCACGTATTTCGTCTGTCTGGGCTGCGGCAAAGAGTATGCCTACGACCTGGAAACAGGCACGGTCATTGATCCAGAACCTGGGCGATTGAAATTGATTGCAGCAAAACTGTTCGAATTGTGCACCGGACGGCGAGCTGTCCGACCCAACCCGGGACGCGAGGTGTTGTGATGGCAAGGCTGATTAAGAAAGTGCTCAGATGCAGGCATGATTTTGAGATGCGGCCGGCTTCCTACAACCCCAACGAGCGCCCTCCGGCTGCCTTTAGCGTGGCAGGACGCGTAATCTGCCTCGATTGCGGCAAGGAACTTCCACGTGACTGGGACCAGGTGATTGTGCCGCAACAAATTCCCAGTCGATTTGAGGCGCTGGCGGCACTGGCAAGCAGCGTGGCGGAATCCTGAAATGACCGGCGTCGCTCAAGCGCGCACATGAATTCTAAAGTTAAGGATCGCTCATTCCAGACGTCATCAGGATGTGAACTCGCTCAATCCTGATTTTCATAAAAGCACTGGAATGAGACTTCGGCAAAAAGTAGCATTTCTCCTTGGAGCATATCTGATTCTTTCGGGCATAGCGGGCATCGTGATCGCCGGAGGCAGCCTGCACCTGCGTCGTCTTCCTCTCCGGCATGCCCAGCAATTTTCGGCATTTGTTAAGAAAAAATACGGAGCTGAACTGAAGAACGTCTCCATTCAGGCTGATGATGGAGCAGTGTTGAAGGGCTGGTATGTTCAGCCGCAGAAATTTAACGGCAGCGCAGTGGTGCTGCTGCATGGCATTACGGATAATCGCGAGGGCGTGGCCGGCTATGGCAAGATTTTTCTGGATCGGGGATATGCCGTGCTGCTGCCTGATGCCCGAGCGCATGGTGAAAGCGGCGGCGCGCTTGCGACCTACGGCATCAAGGAAGCAGGCGACCTGCATGAATGGGTGTCATGGCTTTACGGTGATTCGCTGCGTGCTTCACAGTGCGTTTACGGCTTTGGAGAGTCCTATGGCGCTGCACTTCTCCTGCAAACGCTGCCAGTGGAGTCACGGTTCTGCGCTGTTGCGGTGGAGGATTCATTTTCAACTGCACGCGAGATGAGCTACGAACGGGTTTCTAGTCCGCTGCATCTGGGACCGTGGTTCGGAAAAACTTTAGGGCAGCCGATGATTGATGCGGCTGTGCTGTATTCGAAAATGCGATATGGAATCGATCTTTTGCAGCCAAGTCCGCTTTATGGCCTGCAACATTCCAGAGTGCCGGTGCTCTTGATCCAGGGTGCGCAGGACCAGAGTATCCGGCCAAAACATGCGGAGATTCTGGCGAACGCGGCTTCCGATCACGCTCAACTATGGATGGTACCCTTCGCGGGCCACACTATGGCCTGGACGGCAGCGCATCAGGAATTTGAAGCGCGGGTGACAGCGTGGTTTGAGGAGCATCAGCATGCTCCAGGTGTCGCGAATGAGTTGCGTTCGGCTGCAAGGCATTAAAATTCGGTTACAATGAAGTTTGTCGGGGCGTAGCGCAGCCTGGTAGCGCACCTGCCTTGGGCGCAGGGGGTCGGAGGTTCAAATCCTCTCGCCCCGACCAATTCTTTCCGCCCCTGATTTCAAGGGCTTGCAAAGGTACCCATCCCTCACTTTTGAACTGGTCTCCATTAATCGCCTGGCTTCAACAGTTACAATCTCCCCGATGAATCCAGACTACCTGTGGTTGACAGGCGCAGTTCAACTGCTGACGTTCTTCCTTGTCGCGCCCGTGCTTGCGATTGCAATCGCGTATACGGCGTGGCTGCAGAAACCGAAGAACCTCAACTCCGGGCGGTACGGAACGTGGTGCGTCGTGTCCGGCGTAATTGCTTTTCTGATGTTGGTGTTCGCGAAGTGGTTGAACGCCGATGTCAGAACGCCGCAGTATTTCCTGCAATTGGGCGCTATCCTGCTTAGCAGCCTATTATTCGGCGTGTTTATGGGGTGTGGCTTCTCTGCGCTCTTGCGTGTGTTGCGGTGGCACAAGGCCACACGATTAGGAGACGATTACACTGCGCGATAGTTGGCGTAACATTGGCATTCACTCATTCCGGGAAAATCGCGCGCGGCGAATCCTGGCGTATTGAGGCGGTCATCTGAAGAAAGGCTCGAAAATGGTTTGCAGTGCCGCATTTTTCAGCTCCCGGTTTTTTCCTGCATATGTGCCGGAAATCCGATAAAAATTTCACTTCTCGAAAGAACCCATCCGTTTCATTAAGGATTCCTAATACAATCAAGTGCTAACAAATTTACGAATTCAGAACGACTGCGGATTGTGACTATCTGCAGATAATTGCGCTCAAATGTGGGCAATACCAGTAGATGATCGAATGATCTGCTCCGCGTAGTTCAATTTCGCTTAGCAGTGGACGACCTGGCACGGTCCCTCAAAGTTTTCCCGCTCTAAAGATGTTCCCCGCAATCCAGGGGGCTTCAACAGGACTTTGGTCTGCCGATCTATCTCATAGATTTGCAAGCAGATTGTTTGGATTCCAACCCCTGCATTGGCGGCCAGACGACTCTGGCTACCTGATACGTTTCTTTTCCTAAATTTTCGTTTCAATTTCGGGAACAGGAATCTCTCCAATCGGCATGAGTTACCAAAGGACACCTCCGGATGGAGGGTCTGGTACGTGCTCCAACGGACCTCTGCAATGACGAACATCGCCTATCACCGTCCAGATTAGCTGCTCCTTAAGACAGCGGCTTCAGAGGGGTGGCTTTCCCATTTTGGGAATTTTCTGTTGCAGATTCGGAATATGCATCAAGTCCCTTTGTTTGTTAAAGATGGGAGCTGGTTGTTGGAAACTTACTGCGAATAAAGTTCAAAAGGAGATTTCTAGTGAAGAGCATCTTCCGCGTGGTTCTGCTGGTTGGAGTGATACTGTCCGCCGGGTCGACATTTGCGAGTCAATTCGATATGCCAGTTCCGATGCCGGTGTGTCCGCCAACCGGGCCCTGTTCCGTGTCTACAGCTACAAGCCAGTTTGATATGCCGGTGCCAATGCCAGTTTGTCCGCCGACCGGACCTTGCTCGACAAGCACCGTTCGTTAAGTAACGGCAGTAATTTCATACGTCAAAAAGGGCTTGTGGCTCAGTATGTCCGGCAGTATGCTTATGAGAGCGTATGGCCTTAAAGTCTCTAGTCCAGTGGCTTTGGGTCGCCGGTATTGCATGCCAGGCGATTCTAGGCATCGTGTTGCTGTGCAAGAAGACCTGGAAAGTGTTTCCGCTCTTTGTTTCTTATTTTGCAATTGGCTTTGCAGGCACAGTGTTTCTGTATTGTCTGCAGACTCATCGGGAGTTGTTTTTTTATTCGTATTGGCTCCTCGAAGCCACAATTGTCGCTCTAGGCTTCGCGGTTGTTTATGAAGTCTTCAGCAATGTTTTCTCAACCCATCAGGGGCTTAGCCGGCTCGCGAGCTTGATTTTCAGAACTGTGCTGGGTCTGCTGCTCTGTGTTGGTTTGATGGTGCTGCTAAAACACACGCCGTTTAGCTTTAAAGGAATTACGTCAGCAGTGGTAATCGTAGAGGAATCTGCCAGAATCATCGAAGTGGGCTTGCTGGTGTGTCTGTTCATAATGTCTTCCGCGTTTGGACTGCATTGGCGGCAGCAGGTTTTTGGCGTGGCGTTGGGGCTGGGCCTTTATGCTGCGGTTGAGCTGGCATCAGTTGCAATCTGGGGACAGACGAGCAAGGCCGTTCATGAATATTTGAATGTAGTTCGTATTTTGGGTTTCAACACCAGTCTTGTTATCTGGATCGGTTACCTGCTTGCGCCTGAGCGCACCGTCGGCAAAGTCGAGTTGCCGCAGCGGACGCAACTGGAGCAGTGGAACCAGGCGGTCATGGA